>JAQXKW010000193.1 GCA_029010655.1 Clostridia bacterium
ACAGGGGTATTTTCCGCTGCGGAGAGCTTCGATAAGCTTGTCCGTAATTTCGGCGCACTTCATCCAGGGGCGCTGTTCAAAGGGAACTACATCGGAGGGAACCTCCACATAGGTTTCCAGCTCCTCGGAGAATTTACCGGACTTGTTGCCGTTCCAGAAGTAGGTAACGTGACCGTATTTCTGGGTTTCGGAAATTGCATACTGGCTGACTCCCGTGTCGGAGAGATATTCGCCCATGGTGTTCGTAATTTCCGGAGGGGAAACCAGATAGCGGCGGGGAATATGCAGGTCTCCGTCGTATTCAAGCATTCCCGCAAATTCCACCTTGGGAACACGGACACGGTCAAACTTGTCAAATTCGTCTCCTGCGTCAAAGGTCTTGGAGATTTCAATGGAGCGGTCGCCCCGGAAATTGAAGAATATAACGCTGTCGCCGTCCTCAACGGTTCCCACGGGCTTTCCGTCCTTTGCAATAACGAAGGGAGGCAGATCCTGGTCGATAGCCTTTGTTTCCGCACGGTAGGTTTCAATAGCCTCGGTAGCACTTGCAAACTGTCTGCCGTCGCCCAGCACATGGGTGTGCCAGCCCTTTTCAACCATTGCCCAGTTAGCCTCGTAGCGGTCCATGGTAATAACCATTCTGCCGCCGCCGGAAGCGATCATGGCGTCAAAGCCGTCGCAGTTAAGCTCTGTGAGAAATGCCTCAAAGGGGGTAACGTAGTCAAGTGCAGAGGTCTCTCCCACATCACGTCCGTCAAGGAGAATGTGAATTCTGACCCGCTTCACGCCGTCCTCCTTTGCGTGGGAGATAAGCGCCTTCAGGTGGTCAATATGGGAGTGAACGTTTCCGTCGGAGAAAAGACCCAGGAAATGAAGCGTTCCGCCGGTTTTCAGAACATTGTCAATTTCAGCCTTCCATGCGTCGGAGGAGAAAAGCTTGCCGGACTCAATGGAGTTGGAAACAAGCTTTGCACCTTGTGCGAAAACCTGACCCGAGCCCAGCGCATTGTGACCCACCTCGGAGTTGCCCATGTCGTCATCGGAGGGGAGACCTACGGCGGTACCGTGAGCCTTGAGCTGTACGGTGGGGTATTTTGCCATAAGCATGTCAAGGGTGGGAGTGTAAGCACGGGAAACGGCGTTGCCGTCGCTTTCCTTGGGGGCAATGCCCACACCGTCCATAACGATAGTCAGAACGGGACCCGTAACACCTATGGGATTATTCAGATTTTTTAATTTCATAATAATACCTCTTTGTAATTTGTATTCGTATTAGTATAGCGCAAAAATATGAACAAATAATGTATAAAACCCATGTTTCCGAAAATATTTCCTCTGTTGTTGCATTTATTTATTATATGTGGTATACTTTGCTTGAAAAAAGCTCCTTTGTGCCGCCATACTTTAATGAAAGCGGCGTGAAAAAGAAAGGAAATAATATGAATCACCCACACGTATTTATGAGGTTTCCCGAAGGACGTGCGAAAGCCGTAACCTTCAGCTTTGACGATGGAAGCGACCAGGATATTTGGCTCTGCGATCTGATGAAGGCTCACGGGCTGAAAGCCACCTTTAATATGAATATGGGGCTTTTGCCCCCCTGCGAAAACTTTGACTTTTCGAGCCTTGACGTAGGAGTTTTCCCCTGCAAGGATACCCAGCACAGGCTGACCCTTGAGCAGATTAAAAAAGTGTTCTGCGGCTCGGGAATGGAGCTTGCCACCCACGGCTGGACCCATTCACAGCTACCTCTGCTTTCGGACGACGCCATAGCATACGAAATTCTCCGTGACAGAAAAGCCCTTGAGGAGATAATGAACGAGCCGGTGCGGGGACACGCATATGCCCAGGGCGATTTTGACGACAGAACGGTGGAGGCTCTCCGCCACTGCGGAATTGTCTATGCCAGAACCGCCAGATTTACAAATAATTTCAATCTCCCCCGTGACTTTATGCGGTGGGACCCTACCTGCCAGTACAGGGACCAAAATGTTATGGAGCTGTGCGATAAATTCCTCTCGTTCAAGCCCGGCGCAGGCATCTATTTTGACGAAACCCGTGCAAAGCTTCTGTATATTTTCGCCCATTCCTATGAATTTACAATCCATAACGATTTCGACCAAATGGAAAGAGTAGCCGAAAAGGTAGCAGGGCACAGCGACGTTTGGTACTGCACCAATATGGAGTATTATAATTACGACAAAGCCTTCCGAAATCTGGACTTTAACCTTGAGCGCACCAGAGTGCATAACCCCTCCGCTATTCCAGTGTGGATATACGTAAACGGAAAGACCGTAGAGGTTTCCCCCGGAGAAACCGCCAGCGTCTGATTTATTCAATATGTGTAAATCCCCCTCATTCTCTGAGGGGGATTTTTAAGTTATTCTTCGTCAAGATGCGCCGCCGCGTCTGCCTCGATTTCCGGATTGTAGGAAAGAACGGGAGCCACATCTTTACCCTTAATTTTTCTGTCAACATAGTTCTTCGTAATCTTGCTGACAAGCGGGAAGAGAACCACAACGCCGATAAGGTTGGGTATCATCATGAGACCGTTGAAGGTGTCGGAAATATCCCATGCAAGAGAGGAGGAGAGAACTGCGCCGAAAATAACGGTGATAACGTGGATAACCTTGAAAACACGGACGGATTTCGCACCGAAAAGATATTCCCAAGCCTTGGAGCCGTAGTGGTCCCAACCAAGCACGGTTGTAAATGCAAACAGGAACATGGCAATCGCAACGAATTTTCCGCCGATGCCGCCCCATGAGAACACGGAGTTGAACGCACCTGCAACCAGCGTTGCATCGGAGCCGGCAGCCTCGCCGGTAGTAAGGTTGTATACGCCGGAGGTGAGAATAACAAGAGCAGTCATGGTACAAACAACCATGGTGTCTGCGAATACCTCGAAGATACCCCACATGCCCTGCTTAACAGGCTCTTTAACGGTGGAGTTGGAGTGAACCATAACGGAGGAACCGAGACCTGCCTCGTTGGAGAACACGCCTCTCTTGAAGCCCTGAGTAATAACGGTGCTGATAAGTGCGCCGATGCCGCCGCCGATAACCGAAATAGGCTTGAAGGCGTTCACAAAGATAGCCTTGAAGGCAGGCAGAATATGAGCATAGTTTACGCCGATAATAACAAGGGAGCCTGCAACAAACAGAACCACCATAAAGGGAACTACCTTTTCGGCAAAGGAGGCGATACGCTTCAGTCCGCCCAGAACGATAAGTGCGGTGAGAGCCATGAGAACGACGCCTAAAATAACACGGTAAACGGATACGTCACCGAAGACCTTGCTGTCCATAAGAGACTTAATGGGGAATGCGGATTCCACATTGAGAACTATCTTGTTTATCTGACCCATGCTTCCGATACCGAAGGAAGCGAGAATAGCGAAGATAGAGAACAGAATTGCAAGCACCTTGCCTATCCATTTACAGCCCTTCTTTTTGCCCAGACCGTCCTGAAGATAGTACATAGCGCCGCCGGACCATTCGCCGTCACGGTTTCTGCGGCGGAAGTAGATACCGAGAACGTTTTCGGAATAGTTGGTCATCATGCCGAAGAAAGCGGCAAGCCACATCCAGAAAACTGCGCCTGCGCCGCCGATGCAGATAGCCGCCGCAACGCCGGCGATGTTGCCCGTGCCCACAGTTGCGGCAAGAGCGGTACACAGAGCCTGGAAAGGCGAAATAGATTTTTTATCCTTGAAGTCGTGACCGATAACGTCTTTTTTGAAAAGACTGCCTATTGTGTTTTTCCACCAGTGACCGATGTGGGACACCTGGAAAAACTTAGTAACAACGGTCATAAGAATGCCCGTGCCGATAAGGATAATAAGACCGATTTTTACCCAAACAAAGGTGTTAATGCTGTCGTTGATTTTTGCGACGGAATTAAGAAACTGTTCCATAAAACCAGAACCTTTCATAAGAATTAAAATAAAATAAGCCGGAAGGCGCTCGCGCCGCTCCGACTGAAAAAGCAAATTCCGATATACTGAAATCAAAAAGCAGAAAATATACCGTACTTTGTCCTTTTGCCTGAGAGATTGACGCATAAACGCACTTGCCCCTTCGGCACCCAATCTAATGGGATTCTCCAAAGTGCTATCCGCCGACAGTCCCATTCCATGAGGAATACCTGAGAGTGTTACTCCTTCGGTTGCAAAAATCGCATTTCCTGCCGGTTTCATATAGCTTAATATTTATTTATGAAAAGATTGTAGCACAAAAATCGTGAAAGTCAACAGTTTTTCGACAAAATGTTCTTAAAACGTTAATATTTTCATAATATATGTAAATTGATACGGCACAGGAGCAAAGTTTTGTGCAATATGAAAAAACACCGCAGTTTCCTGACTGATTTTTTCATTTTACTGGACTTTTCCGTGCCGTTTTGATAATATATATAAGGTACGGTGAGCGCAAAAAGGTGAAAAAGCAATGCGCCTTTTTCGTAAGGCTGTCAAATCATTTCAGCAAGGAGTACAAAATGGCAAAAAAGAGGGATATGCCTCTGCGTTGGGTGCGTTTGGATAATGCCGCAAAAATATATCCTGCCGCAAGGCGCAGAAACTGGAGCAATGTTTTCCGCCAGTCGGTGACTCTTTGCGAAGACGTTGACGTAAAGGTGTTAAAAAGTGCGCTGGACTTAACCGTAAACCGATTTCCTTCTATTGCCGCAAGGCTCAGAAGGGGAGTGTTCTGGTATTATTTGCAGCAGGTGGAACAAGCGCCGGAAATCAAGGAGGAGTACAGCTATCCCCTCACATATATGAGCAATAAGGAAATGCGCCGATGCGCATTTCGGGTTATCGCATACAGAGAACGTATTGCCGTGGAGTTCTTTCATTCCTTAACGGACGGCACAGGCGCGCTGATTTTTCTGAAAACCCTGACGGCAGAGTATCTGGAGCAAAAGTACGGAATTTCGGTTCCCAACGGGAACGGCGTTCTCAGCAGAAAGGAAAAGCCGTTGCCTTCGGAACTGGAGGACTCCTTTCAAAAATATGCAGGCAAGGTTGCCGCAGGGCGCAAAGCCTCAAACGCATGGCACATGAGCGGAGAGCCTCAGCCGGACGGATTTTTGAATCTGACCTGCTTTCGTATCCCCGTAAAAGAAATCATTGAGCACTCTCACCTGCACGGCGTTACCGTAACGGTTTTTGTAAGTGCGGTTATGATGCAGGCGCTGTTAAACCTGCAAAAGGAGAAAAATCCGTCCGCAGATAAGCAAAAGCCCGTAAAGCTGTTGATACCGGTCAACCTGAGAGGGCTGTTTCCCAGCAATTCTCTGCGGAATTTTGCCATGTATACAATACCCGAGCTTGACCCCCGCCTGGGAGAATACAGCTTTGATGAAATATGTAAGATTATCTACCATAAGATGGGAGCGGAGATAACCCCCAAGCATATGAGCAGCGTTATAGCAAAAAACGTGGCGGATGAAAGAAATCCCCTTGTAAGGCTTATACCGCTGCCCGTAAAAAACGCAGTTATGAAGGCGGTTTTCGACAGCGTGGGAGAAAAAAAGTCCTGCCTGTCCCTGTCTAATCTGGGCAATGTGGAGCTGCCGTCTGAAATGAAGCCGTATGTCCGCCGTATGGACTTTATATTGGGTGTTCAGGCGGCGGCGCCGTATAACTGCGGAATGCTTTCCTATGACGGAACGTTGTATATTAACTTTATCAGAAATATCCGTGATGCCGAGCTTGAAAGGCATTTTTTCGCCGTGTTGCAGGATTTGGGACTTTCCGTTACGGTGGAAAGCAACGGAAATTGAGAGGAGAAACGGATGTATTGTGTAAAATGCGGAGTTAAGCTTTCGGATACGGAGAAAAAATGTCCCCTGTGTAAAACTGCGGTGTATCACCCGGATATAGTTCAGGAGAAGGCATACCCGCTGTATCCGAAAAATAAAAAGCCCGTAGCCCCGCTGAGACCTAAAGCGCTGAACGGCGCGATTGCGGTTTTGTTTATGATACCGCTGCTTATCTGCTTTCTGTCGGATTTGCAGTCGGACGGAAGGCTTGATTGGTTCGGCTTTGTTGCGGGAGCGCTTGCCGTTGCATATATTGCTTTTGCACTGCCGCTTTGGTTCAGTAAGCCGAATCCGGTGGTGTTTACCCCATGCGTGTTCGCCGCCGCAACGCTTTATGTGCTGTATATTGATTTGGCGACCGGAGGCAAATGGTTTTTAAGCTTCGCCTTTCCGGTGGCAGGGTGCCTTTGCGCTATAACCTGTACCGTAGTGACCCTTCTTTATTACCTGAAAAAAGGAAAGCTTTATATTATCGGCGGTGCATTTGTTGCGCTGGGCGGCTTTATGCTGCTGTTTGAATTTTTGCTTGATATAACATTTGAGCTGAGCTTTGTGGGCTGGTCGTTTTATCCCCTTGGAATTCTCGCTCTTTTCGGCGGATTTCTCATTTATCTTGCAATAAATACCACCGCCTGCGAAATAATGGAAAGAAAGCTGTTTTTCTGAGACGGACGAAAACGTACCGTGACAATATCCGCTGTCAGGCTTATTCTACCGCCCTACGGTCTGCCCTCACCGTTAGTATGCCTTTGAACAACAAAAAAAG
>JAQXKW010000194.1 GCA_029010655.1 Clostridia bacterium
ATACAAACGAAATCGCCCAGAGCGAAGCGTATATCGGTCATAAGTGGTGCAATTTCTGGTTCCACGTTCACCACCTGAATACCTCAAACGGCACAATGTCCAAGTCCAAGGGCGAATTTCTGACTGTTTCTCTCCTTGAGGAAAAAGGGTACGACCCTCTGGTTTACAGATTTTTCTGTATGCAGTCCCATTACAGAAAATCTCTTGTGTTCACCTACGAAAATCTTGATAACGCCGCAAAAGCGTACGAAAAGCTGGTGGCAAGAATTGCCGCCTTGAAGGACGACGGAGAGACAGAGCCCGAAGCCTTTGAAAAGCTGAAGGCAGGCTTTGCGGAGGCAATGGATAACGATTTGAATACCTCCCTGGCGGTTACGGCTCTGTACGATGTGCTGAAAGCGGATTGTAACGACGCCACAAAGAAAGCTCTTGTTGCGGATTTTGATAAGGTTCTTTCTCTGGGACTTTGTGAGGCGGCGGAGAAAAAACGTCAGGAGGAGGCGCTCAGCGCAAATCCCGAGCTTGTGGCTAAGATCGAAGAGATGATCGAGCAGAGAGCACAGGCGAAAAAGGATAAGGACTATGCGGCGGCGGACGCTATCCGCTCCCAGCTTCTCGATATGGGCGTGGTTCTTGAAGATACAAAAGAGGGAACCAAATTTAAGATAGTGAAATAATTAAGAAGGGAGACTGCTCGCAGCCTCCCTTTCCGTTGAAAGTACGGTTTTGTGTGGTATAATGTAATAAGCATTGAAATTACGGGAGAAAACAATGAATATAAGAAAAATAACGGAAAAAGACAGAGAAGAACTGTTTGAAATGATGAGGGTGTTTTACGATTCACCGGCGCTGATCCATAAATCCTCCGATGCAGTTCTGAAGCGTGATATTGAAGCCTGCCTTTCGGATATGCCTTTTGCGGAAGGATATATTTTTGAGGTGGACGGAAAGACGGCGGGATATGCCATGATTTCCAAAAGCTTTACTACGGAGTACGGCGGTATCTGCGTCTGGATAGAGGATTTGTACTTTAAGCCCGAGTATAGGGGCAAGGGACTTGCCACCCGTTTCTTTGAATTTATGGAAAAACAGTACCCGGAGGCGGTTCGCTTCAAGCTTGAGGTTGAAAAGGAGAATGAAAACGCCGTCGCCGCCTATAAAAAGAACGGATATGAAATTTCGGACTATTTTCTTATGACAAAGGAAATCGATAAGGATTTAGGCTGAAATTAATCTTTAAGATTCAAAAAAATGGCGGGCGATTCGTGAATCGCCCCTACGGGTCTGCTGTCACCGCCCTACGGGAGTTCCCCTTTCCTGTTAAAAGTTTTTGGGGGTCTCAGGGGGATTTTTTAAAAAATCCCCCGGAATATTTGGCAAAAAGGCGCTGTCGCATTGTTGCGACAGCTCCTTTGGCAGTATTATTATAATTATCCTGCCATTTTGGACATTTGCCTTTGTGCCATTACAAGGTCGTAGTAGAGACCGCCTTTTTTCATCAGCTCCCGGTGGGTGCCCACCTCCGCCACTCTGCCCCCGTCAAGCACCACCAGCCTGGTAGCGTTTCTCAGCGTTGACAGTCTGTGGGCGATAGCTATTGTGGTTCGCCCTGCAATGAGCTTTTGCAGTATATCCTGAATATCCTTTTCCGTCTCCGTGTCAAGAGATGAGGTGGCTTCGTCCAGAATCAGTATTTTCGGGTCGTGCAGAAGCGCCCTTGCGATTGCCACACGCTGTCTCTCGCCGCCGGAAAGGGTATAGCCCTTTTCCCCGATTACCGTATTATAGCCGTCGGGAAGCTTTACCGCAAACTTGTGAACGCCGGAAACCTTTGCGGCGTTGATAACCTCCTCGGGCGTGGCGTCGGGCTTTGAATATACAATGTTCTGATACAGCGTGCCGCTGAAAAGAAGCGTTTCCTGCAAAACCACGCCCATGCGCCGTCTGAGGCTTTCCTGCTTTATATCTCTTATATCCGTTCCGTCAATGCGGATTGCCCCTTCGTCCGGGTCGTACATTCGCATAATAAGGTTTATAAGCGTTGATTTTCCCACGCCGGATCTTCCCACAATTCCAATCATTTCTCCGGGCTCAACCTTTAGGCTTACATTGTGAAGAACGTTGGGCGTTGTATCGTAGCCGAAGCTTACATTGTCGATTTCGATAACTCCGTTGATTTCCGTGTCCTTGGCGTTTTCGCTGTCGGTAATTTCCGGCTTTTCGTCAATAACGTCAAAAATCTTGGCGATACTGGTCATTGCCGCAGAAAGGGCACGGGGCAGATGAGACAGCCAGCGCAGCGGAGAATATATCATTGTAACATATGCGGAAAACTGCTGCATTTCACCTAAGGTCATAACGCCTCCCAGCACCTTGTTTCCCACATAGTACAAAAGGAAAAATTCTCCCACGCCCATAAGAAACGCCGTAACGGGATTGATAATCGCAAAATAGGTTTCGTTGTCGGCACAGGTTTTTCGTTCGTCGTCAATAACTCCGTCATATCTTTTTTCCTCGGATTTTTCCATGCCGAAGGCTTTTACCACACGGATTCCCGAAAAAATATCATGGAGAACCGTGTTTGCCTTTGCTCCCACGAACCACTGCCTGCCGTATCTTGCACGGAGAAAGCCCCACATAAGCCGATGGGACAGAATCACAAGCGGAGCCGGAAGCAGTACCATCAGTGCCAGCCTCCAGTCATACACAAAGACAATGATGCTGATGGCAATAAGCGTTACAAGCTGTTCGATTGCCTGTCCTATATCCTCAACAATAAATCTTTCAATACGCCTTGTGTCCTCGGTGACACGGTTCATCAGCTCTCCGGTGGTGCGCTTTGAAATGCGGGACAGGGACATAGCCTGAATTCTTTCAAAGGTAATGTTGCGGAGCTTTACGATGATTTTCGTGCCTGCCACGGTTTG
>JAQXKW010000195.1 GCA_029010655.1 Clostridia bacterium
CTGCCCGGCGTGGACCGTCCGTGTCTTGCGGCGGTACTGCCCTTTGACCCGCCCGTAATGATAGTGGACTGCGGCGCAAACATAGAGGTAAAGCCCGAATATTTTGCCCAGTGGGCATTGCTTGGAAGCATATACTATAAAAATATTATTGGCAATGCTTCTCCCCGTGTAGGACTTCTCAATAACGGAGCGGAGGAAACTAAGGGCACGGAGCTTCAAATTCAGTCCTATGATATTCTGAAGGGAATGGATAATGTTAATTTTGTGGGCAATGTTGAGGGACGGTACGTTCCCTTGAACAGCTGTGAGGTATTGCTCTGCGACGGCTTTACGGGCAATGTGCTCCTTAAATATACGGAGGGCGTTTCAAAAATGTTTATGGGGTACCTGAAGGATACTCTGTATAAGAGCGCCGTAACCAAGGCGGCAGCGCTTCTGCTCCGAAAGGATTTGAACGGACTAAAAGAAAGATTTAATTATAAAAATTACGGCGGAGCTCCTGTAATAGGCCTTGCAAAGCCCGTTTTCAAGGCGCACGGAAATTCCGACGCCGCAGCCTTTGCAAGCGCTGTGGAGCAGGCGGTGAATTTTGTCGCCAGAGGAGCCGAGGAGGACCTTAAAGCCGCATCGGAATATCTGAAAAGAGTAAAAGACGAAAGGAAAAAAGAAAATGTCTGACAGGCTTCTGCCGCTCAGTCAGGAAAAGCTTGAAGAGCGGATAGGCTATAAGTTCAAAAACAAAGAGCTGCTCCATGAGGCTCTCACCCATTCATCTTATATAAACGAGCACAGAGACGCAAAGGAAGAATGTAACGAAAGACTTGAATTTTTCGGGGATTCCGTGCTTTCCGTAATAGTGTCCAGATACCTGTTTTCAACCTTTTCCTCAAGACAGGAGGGCGACCTTACGAAAATCCGTGCGGCGGTAGTCTGCGAAAAAGCCCTTGCCAAGTATGCAAAGGAAATAGATTTGGGCGATTATCTCAGAATGGGAAACGGCGAGGAAAAAACAAACGGACGCCACCGTGCCTCTATAACCTCCGACGCCTTTGAAGCGGTGCTTGCGGCAATGTATATCGACACGGGCTACGACAGCGACAGAGTGGCGGAATTTCTCATGCCCTTTGTTGTCCGTGAAATAGACGATATAAGATCCGGCGAATCCTTTGTGGACTATAAAACTGCGCTCCAGCAGATAATTCAGCAGGCTGAGGGCGAAAGATTGCAGTATAACGTAATAGGCGAGGAGGGTCCCGACCACGAAAAAACCTTCACCGTAGAGGCAAGACTGAATTCAAATATAATAGGCGTGGGCAAGGGCTCTTCCAAAAGAGAGGCGGAGCAAAACGCCGCAAAGGAAGCGCTGAAGCTTTTCGGCTCAAACGGTAACGACTGAATGGATAAGAAATTAAAGCATGTAAATATTCCGATATTTATACAGCATATGGGGTGCCCCAATAAATGCGTGTTTTGCGACCAGCACGCTATTTCGGGCACCCATTCTTTTGATTTTGATAAGGTTCGCAGAGATATAGACGAGGTGCTGTCAACAGCCGGGGGACGCGAGTGCGAAATTGCCTATTTCGGCGGCTCCTTTACGGGTATTGAGCGCTCCCTTATGATAAAGCTTCTGGATATTGCCGAGGATTATGTAAGTGGGGGAAAGGTCTGCGGAATAAGAATGTCCACACGCCCCGACTATATTTCCCCGGAAATCACCTATATTCTGCATAAATATACAATAACTCAGGTGGAGCTGGGAATACAGAGCTTTTCCGATAAGGTGCTGTCCCAAAATAAAAGAGGACACGATTCAAAGGCATCGCTGGACGCTTGCAGACTGCTGAAAAGCGAGGGCTTTTCCTTTGTAGGACAGATGATGACGGGACTTGCTGGGGCGGACAGCGAAAGCGAAGCGGAAACCGCAGAAAAAATCTGTGAGCTTGGGGCAGACGGCGCAAGAATATACCCCTGCGTGGTTTTCAGAAATACTGCCCTTGAAGAAATGACCGCCTCGGGTGAATATACGCCCATGACCGTGGACGAAGCGGTGGAAAGATCCGCAAAGGTGCTTAAAGTGTTTATAAAGCATTCGGTGCCCGTCCTGAAAATCGGTCTCCACGAATCGGAAAATCTCCATTCGGAAAGCACCTATTTCGCAGGACCCAATCACCCGGCACTGGGCGAAATGGTTCGGGGAAGGGTCTATCTTGATATGATTCTCGATGAGCTGAAAGACAGAGACTGCGCCGGAAAAACCGTGGGAATAACGGTTCCGTCGGGCGCCGTATCGGCGGCGGTGGGACAGCATAAGGCAAATAAACTGGCAATTATGGAAAAAACCTCGGCAAAATGCGTCAAAATCCTTGAAAACAGAGATAAAAAGGAATATAATATATCTATTGAGATTATATAAGATAGGAAAGGTAGGACGACCGTGTACTTAAAAGCACTGGAACTCCATGGATTCAAATCCTTCCCGGATAAAACAGTATTGCATTTTAACCCCGGCTCAACCGTAATCGTGGGACCTAACGGAAGCGGTAAATCAAATATTACCGATGCCATGAGATGGGTGCTGGGAGAAATATCTACAAAGAACATCCGAGGGTCCAAAATGGAGGACGTCATTTTCGTGGGAGCCGACGGGCACAGACCCATGAGCTTTGCGGAGGTTTCCATTACATTTGACGATTCCGAGCTCCCCCGAAAATTAAACTGCCCCTACGAGGAGGTTACCGTTACGAGACGGTATTACAGAGCAGGGGAAAGCGAGTATTTCATAAACAGAAAGCCCTGCCGCTTAAAGGATATACATGAGCTCTTTATGAACACCGGCGTGGGGCGCGAGGGCTATTCCATTGTAGGACAGGGAAAAATAGCGGAGATAATCTCCAAAAAAAGCGAGGACAGACGGGGTATCTTTGAGGAGACCGCCGGCATTTCAAAATACAGATACAGAAAAAACGAGTCGGAAAAGAAACTGCGGGAAACGGAAGACAATATGACCCGTGTGCTTGATATTTTCGGCGAGCTTGAAGCCCGTGTGGGACCGCTGGAGCGTGAGGCTCAAAAGGCGAGAAAATATCTTGAGCTGTACGAGGAAAAGAAAAAATACGAAATTTCCGTCTGGCTTTTCGATATAGATAAGCTGAGAACGGATGCGGATAGGTTTACCTCCGAGGTCAGAAGAACCGCAACCGAGCTTGAAATGGTGGAGGACGACGAGCGAAGCCTGGAAGGACAGTACGAAAGACTGTTTGAGGCGTCTCAGGAAAACAGACAGGCGGCAAGCGTCCTTTACGAAAAAATCAAGGACATAAATAACGGAATAAGAGAGGCGGAGGCCGAGGCGGCAAGCCTTGAAAAGGATATTGCCCATGCCAAGGCTCTGGCAGAGGCGGCAGACGCCGCCGCAGAAAAGAGCATTGAGGACGAGAAAAACGAAAATACCGTTTTTCTTTCCCTGAAGGAAAAAATCGACCTTATCGGAAAAAGCGTTGACGAAACCGATAAAAAAATCGGGGAGCTTGACCGTGAAAAGCAGAAGGCTCTTGAAATAAAGGACGCCCTTGATAAAAAGCTGTCCGACGATTTTGAAATCATCAGAAATAAAGAAGCGGAGCGGGACGAGCTGAGAGTCCGTCTGGACGTTCTGAAAAACAGCATCAGCGAGCGAAGCGATAAGGAAAGCTCCGTTATCTCCGACGTGGAGAAATACGAACAAAAGCTTTCTTCCGTAAACCGTGACATAGAGGACAGCAAAAGTGCAGTTGAAACATACGAAGCGGCTTTGAAAAAGTCCGATGAGGAAATAGAGAAATGCGACAGAAATATTCTGTCCCTTTCGGATAAAGCCTCCGTTACCGATAGAGAGCTAAGCTCCCTGAAAGCCTCCGCAGAGGCTCTCCACAGCAGAATTGCCGCTCTTGTCAGAATGCAGGAGCATTTTGACGGGTACAATAACAGCGTAAAGTTCGTAATGCAGTCGGCAGGAGAGGGAAAGCTCCGCGGAATACACGGACCCGTGTCCTCTCTCGTTAAGGTCGGCGATGAATATACGGTGGCTCTGGAAACCGCCTTCGGCGCAAATCTCCAGAATATTGTGGTAGATGACGAAAACACGGCGAAAAGCGCAATCTATGCTCTGAAAAATGCGGGAGCGGGACGTGCTACCTTCTATCCCCTTTCGTCCGTTAAAGGTCAGTCGAGAACTGCCGAGCTGGAAAATGCGTCAAAGCATGCAGGCTTTGTGGGCTATGCCGACGAACTGCTTTCCTGCGACGAAAAGTACAGATCAGTTATTTCAAGCATTGTGGGCAGAATTGCCGTTTTCGATAATATCGACAATGCGTCCGACGTGGCACGCAAAAGCGGCTGGAAGCTGAGAATAGTCACTCTTGACGGTCAGCAGATAAATATGGGCGGCTCCTTTACGGGAGGATCCGTCAGACGGGATTCCGGCATGCTCTCAAGAGGGGCGCATATAGATAAGCTGAAGGCTGAAAAAGAGGACTTTGACAAAAAAGCGTCGGCGACGGAAAAAGAGCTTAACGAACTGCAAAGAAAAATTTCCGAGGCAAAGGGTTACAGACGGGCAGAAGAAGAAAAGGCAAAGATTTCCGAAGCGCTCCTGCGTACCGAAAGAGCCCAGCTTGACGAATACGAGGCTACAAAATCCGTAACGGAAAGCCTTTTGGAGGGACTGCGTGCGGATATGGACACTCTGCGTGAAATGGGCGAGCGGGGCGGCAAGGACGTTGAATGCCTTGAAAAGGAAATTTCGGAAAAGCAGGCTGAAATTGATGCCGTTGCCGAAATTCGCCGGGAGACATATATAGAGCGAAACGACGCCGAGGATAAGGCGGCAGAGGCAGACGAAAAAATAATTGCCCTTCGCCTTGAGCTTGCAGGGCTTATGAAGGACGCAGAAAACGCCGCCTCCTCCGCAATTGAGTCAAGAGAGCGTGCGGGAAAATACAGGGAGGAAGCGAATTCTCACAGAAGCGAGGCAGAGTCCCTCAGAAACGAGGCACGGGACGCCGATGCAAAAATCACGGAATGCCGTGAAACTGCGGAGAAGCTCCGCTTGGAGCTTACCGGTGTTGAAACACAGAGAGCCTCCCTTGAAGAAAATAACGCAGAATACGACAGAAAGCTTAATGAAAACAGAATAAAAACAAAAGAGGCAACCGATAAAAAGGAGCTGGTACTGCGTGCCCATACCGCCAACGAAGCGAAGCTTGAAAGGCTCAATTCCGAGGTGGATAAAATGACCGCAAGGCTGTGGGACGAATACGAGCTTACCTATACCGCCGCCACCGCCCTTGATTACCCCCTGCTTACTGCTGAGGAAAGACCTGCGGCGGCAAGGAAAATGAACGAGCTGAAAAACACGGTAAAGGCTCTCGGAAATGTCAACGTGGGAGCAATAGACGAGTTTAAGGAGCTCAAAGAAAGATACGATTACCTGAAAGCCCAGATAGACGACCTGACAAAATCAAAATCGGAGCTTGAGGGCATTATCGGTTCCATAGACGAAGAAATGAAAAAGATGTTTTCCGAAGCCTTTGAGAAGATTAACGGATATTTCGGAGAGGTTTTCAGAGAGCTGTTCGGCGGAGGAAGCGCGCATCTTGAGCTGACCGACCCGGAAAACGTGCTTACCAGCGGCGTGGATATAAAGGTCGCCCCTCCCGGAAAGATGATAAAAAATCTTTCTCTCCTTTCCGGCGGCGAGCAGGCATTCGTGGCAATCGCCCTTATATTTGCGCTTATAAAGGTAAATCCGTCTCCTTTCTGTATTTTCGACGAAATCGAGGCGGCGCTGGACGAGGTCAACGTAACGAGAGTTGCCAACTATATTAAGCGTTTCTCCAAAGAGATGCAGATAATCATGATAACCCACAGACGGGGAATGATGGAAACCGCAAATACGCTGTACGGTGTTACCATGCCGAGACACGGTATTTCCAAGGTGTTTACCCTTGACGTAAACGCCGTGGCGGAGGACAACGCAATAGCCAAGGAGTTTGTAGAGTAATGGGCTTTTTTGAAAAACTGAAGGCCGGTCTGTCAAAGACCAAAAACGCTGTTTTTTCACAGGTTGACAGCGTAATAAAAAGCTTCGTCAAGGTGGACGAGGATATGCTTGAGGAGCTTTTGGAGGTGCTTATTTGCTCCGATATGGGCTTTGAAACCGCAGAGGGTATTATTGACGAGCTTAGAGAGCAGATTAAGGACGATAAGCTGAGGGACTCCGAGGACGTGAAGGAGGCACTTAAAGCAATTCTCCGTTCAAAAATCGGAGAGGGCAAGCCCCTTGAGCTTTCTACATCTCCGTCCGTTATTCTGGTAATCGGCGTAAACGGAGTGGGAAAAACCACCTCTATCGGAAAAATTGCGGCGAATCTTAAAGCCGAAGGCAAAAAGGTGATTGTAGCCGCCGCCGACACCTTCAGAGCTGCGGCAATCGACCAGCTTCAGGTGTGGTGCGACAGAGCAGACGTGGAGCTTATACGCCAGAACGAGGGGAGCGACCCTGCGGCAGTTGTGTTTGATGCGGCTGCGGCGGCAAAAAAACGGGGAGCCGACGTTCTCATAGTTGACACCGCCGGCAGACTTCATAATAAGAAAAACCTTATGATGGAGCTTGCAAAAATAGACAGAGTGCTCACAAGAGAACTGCCCGACGCTTCAAGAGAAACCCTTTTGGTGCTTGATTCCACCACAGGTCAGAACGCAGTTATTCAGGCAAAGGAATTTAAGGAAAGCGCGGAAATTACAGGTCTGATACTGACAAAGCTTGACGGAACCGCCAAAGGCGGCGCCGTGTTCAGCATAAAGAGTATGCTGGATATTCCCGTAAAATATATCGGCGTGGGAGAGGGCATAGGCGATATGCAGCCCTTCGACCCGGATATGTTCGTGGAGGCTCTGTTTGAATAAGCCGGACGAAAAAACGGCAAAAAGACTGAGCAGTATGGAGAAAAATATGGAAATAGTACTTGCATCAAGAAATAAGAATAAAATTAAAGAGCTGGAGACCCTTCTGGCGGAGCTTTGCGGAGATAAGGTAAAGGTTCTCTCCCTTGACGATATCGGCTATGAGGGCGATATCGAGGAGGACGGGGAAAGCTACGAGGAAAATGCGGTTATAAAGGCGTCGGTTCCCGCTTCACTGGGGTATATCGGCGTTTCCGACGATTCCGGCCTTTCCGTAGACTGCCTTGACGGCGCCCCCGGCATTTATTCCGCAAG
>JAQXKW010000196.1 GCA_029010655.1 Clostridia bacterium
CGGCGGCGAAGCCGCCGCACACGGGGGGACGCTTTGCGTCCCCCTTTTCACAGCCCGAATGGCTGTCATTGCAGGGGTACAAGTACCCTCGGCAATCTCTAATGACGATTTGATGGTACTGTCCGTCAGCAGAAATGCGGACGTTTTTCCGTAGGGCGGGGGCTTGCTCCCGCCGTTCATAGCCTTCCCTTAATAAAGGGAAGGGGGACCGGCTTTGCCGGTGGATGAGTTGTGTCATTGCGAGACGGGCGTAACGCCCGTCGTGGCAATCCTTACTGACGGTTTTACAAGTCGGGGCGTCTGTAATCTGCTTGACCTCCACTCCCTCCCCTCGGCATCATTATGATGCCGAAATACAAAGAGATAAAACCAAAAAGCCTTCTACATAAAGACGAGCAATCTCACAAGTAAGGATTGCCACGGACGGCACTATGCCGCCCTCGCAATGACCTCATAGAGTGACTGCCCCATACCCCGAAACACCTGTCGGTTTTTCGGGGGCAGGCTTTTATGTTGACAAAAAAACGGTTTTATGGTAGAATTAAGCACGTAAAATAATAAATTCACGGAGGAATGTATGGAACAGAATAATAAATCCGCTTTTGGCACTGCGGCGCTGGTGCTGGGAATAGTGGCTGCTTCACTGTCGGTGCTCTTTATTTTCAACTTTATTTCCATGGTCTGCGCCGCTTTGTCAATTATTTTTGCAATAATTGCGCTTTCCAATAAACAGTCCGTAAAAAAATCCGTGTGGGGCCTGGTTCTCAGCGGTATATCCATAGTTATCTCCGTAGCGTTAACGGTTATGACCTACGCCGCGTCACTCGGTTTTGTGGGAAATGTGTTCGGCAAAATTTTCGGCTATGACGGCTCAATATTTGAGCAGTTTGAGGACGGCGAATTTGATTTTAACGATTTGATTTTAGACGATTATGACGATATATATGATAGGTTTAACGGAGAAGACGACTGCACCGTCGAATTCGGCGAAATAGAATTTGTGGGGGAAGGCACTGACATGAGAGTAAAGCTTCCCGTTAAGATAACCAATATTACGGATGAAATGAAATCCTTTTCGGTAACCGTGGAGGCGGTAAATCCCGACGGAAGCAGAGTTGAAACGGATACTCTGTATGCCGAGTCTCTTCGGGCAGGTCAGTCTCAAACCTTGTATGCCTTTGAATTTGCCGAAGGGTTCAATGTTGAGAACCTGAAAACGGCAACCTTTAATATTCTCACCGTAGAATCCTACGATTGGTAAAAGCGGCTAGCAGCTAGCGGCTAGCAGCTAGCGGCTGGCAGTGCGGCGGTTTGCCCCTAAGACATCATTCTGAACTTTTTTAACCCAAAAACCTTAAATACTCCTTTTTATTTAAGTTTTTTGGGGTTCTTAGTCCCTTTTTTTCAAAAAAGGGACTAAGCGGCCTTGAGGCAGAGCCTCACATGCCGCTTTGTCAATAGCTTGAAAGCGGCTTCGGCCGCTTTTTTTGCGAGATAGCATTAATAAAGCCCATTTTGTCCATACTATTTTTATAGCATTGAATAGGAACTGAGGGACAAAATGGAATCTGTTTGGAAAAGCATAAAGCCGAGCCCCAGACCCGCCCTTGACGGGGATATTAAAACGGACGTGCTCATAATCGGCGGCGGCGCCGCAGGGCTTTTGACTGCGTATTTTCTCCGCCGTGCGGGCATTGACTGCGTTGTGGCGGAAAAGGATAGAATATGCTCCGGCGTGACGGAAAATACTACCGCAAAAATCACGGCACAGCACGGCTTTATTTACGGCAAAATTGCCGATAAATACGGAACGGAGACGGCAAAGGCGTACCTTGAGGCGAATCTTGACGCCCTTGATGAGTATAAAAAGCTGTGCAAAAACATTTCCTGCGATTTTGCCGAAAAGGATAATTATATTTACAATTTAGACAACCGCCGAAAAACAGAGGACGAAATAAAGGCTTTGGAAAAAATAGGCTATAACGCAACATTTTGCGATAGGGCGCCCATACCGCTCAATATATCGGGTGCGGTGAAATTTCCCAATCAGGCGCAGTTTCAGCCCTTAAAATTCTTTTATGCAATTGCCGAAAATCTCCCCGTGTACGAAAATACCTTTGTCCGTGAAATGATAGGGAGCACCGCCGTTACCGACAGGGGAAAAATTCACGCCCAAAGCGTGGTGGTTGCAACCCATTTTCCCATAATCAACAAGCACGGAAGCTATTTTCTGAAAATGTATCAGCACCGCTCCTACGTAATAGCATTGAGGGGCGCACAGGACGCGGACGGCATGTATATGGACGAAAAATCGGGAGGTCTGTCCTTCAGAAATTATGAGGACTGTCTGCTTCTCGGCGGCTTCGGCGACAAAACGGGCAAAAAATGCGGCGGCTGGGACGAACTGAGAAAATTTGCCGCAGAGTATTATCCGGGAGCACAGGAGGTGTGCCGCTGGGCAACGCAGGACTGCATGACCCTTGACGGCATGCCTTATATAGGAAGATATTCCGCAAGAACGGAAAATCTGTACGTGGCGACGGGCTTTAATAAATGGGGCATGACAGGCTCCATGACTGCGGCAAAAATACTCTCCCGCATGATAAGGGGAAAGGAAAGCCCCTATGCCCAGGTGTTTTCGCCCTCAAGGAGCATTCTGCACCCTCAGCTTCTTGTCAACGGAGCAAATGCCGTTGCAAACCTCGTATCGTTCTCAAAATAACGGTGTCCCCATTTGGGCTGTGCACTGAAATGGAACAAGGCGGAGCATTCATGGGACTGCCCCTGCCACGGTTCACGCTTTTCGGAGGAAGGAAAGCTTCTCGATAATCCGTCGAATGGGGATATAAGCGGTTAGCGGTTAGCGGCTAGCGGCTAGCGGCTGAAAAATACAGAACCGGTTCTCTAAATATTGTTTATGATAATATCAAAAGCGGTCTTTTGTTTGGTTTTTGATGATCTTTGAAATAAAAAGTATAACTATAATCAAAAACAGCTAGCCGCTAGCCGCTAACCGCTAACCGCTAACCGCCAGCCGCTGAATTTTTAATAAAAAATTCCCGCAATGTATTGAAAAAAGACGAAATCGGAGTTATAATGTTTGGGTAAAAATATTTTCAAAGGAGATTTTTCCAATATGAGCATCGCTTATTCAGCAGAAGTTGAAAAGATGTGCTGTGTTGCCAAGGGTCCCGACCACGGTCCCGCTCCCCTGCCCGAAGAAGGCAAGTGGATTCAGGCAAAGCAGATCACAGACATTTCCGGTTTCACACACGGTATCGGCTGGTGCGCTCCCCAGCAGGGCGCCTGCAAGCTGTCCCTTAACGTAAAGGAGGGCGTTATCGAGGAGGCTCTCGTTGAGACTATCGGCTGCTCCGGTATGACTCACTCCGCAGCTATGGCGGCAGAGATTCTTCCCGGCAAAACCATTCTTGAAGCGCTTAATACGGACCTTGTATGCGACGCTATCAATACCGCTATGCGCGAGCT
Organism: Clostridia bacterium; assembly: GCA_029010655.1. Classification (GTDB taxonomy): domain Bacteria; phylum Bacillota; class Clostridia; order Oscillospirales; family CAG-272; genus Avispirillum. The sequence goes on from JAQXKW010000196.1 coordinate 3,490, forward strand.
GTTTTTGCAGATAGTATACGGCAGAACCCAGTCCGCATTCTCCGAGGGCGGTCTGACAGTAGGCGCAGGTCTTGAGGATTTGGGCAAAGGAACCCGTTCTCAGGTAGGTACCATGTACGGCACAAAGGCAAAGGGCGTCCGTTATCTTGAAATGGCAGAGGGCTACTGCACAAGAATGGCTCTGGACGAAAACGATCAGGTTATCGGCTACGAGTTCGTGTCTCTGGGCAAGATGACCGACTTTATCAAGAAGGGCGACGACCCCAATACCGCATATGAAAAGGCTAAGGGTACATACGGCCGCTTCGCAGAAGCCGCTAAGTATATCGACCCCCGTAAGCAGTAAGGAGGAAGAAGATGGCATTGTTTGAAAACTACGAGAGACGTGAGGCGAAGATCCTCGGCGTTCTGAAGGAATACGGCATCTCTTCCATCGAGGAGTGCCGCGATATTACTCTTAAGGCAGGCGTTGACTGCGATAAAATCGTCCGTGAAACTCAGCCTATCTGCTTTGAAAACGCAGTATGGGCGTACACCGT
>JAQXKW010000197.1 GCA_029010655.1 Clostridia bacterium
ACCTTGAAATTATACCTGTGCTTGTGAACAATCAAATCCGAAAAGGCGTCCACGGCAATATCTTCGGCGGCGTGAACGTCATGCACATAACGGTCAATAAAGAAAACGAGACTGTAAAACAGCTCCTCCATTATTTCGTCAAAGGCATTTTCATCACCGTCAAGGAAACGCCGGTAGCTACTTGCGCCGTTATCCATGTGATTTCCTCCTGACAATCGGGGTCACGTCTGACCCCTTCACTTATTATACGACCGAGAGGATAATAATTCCTTATGAAAATCTCAAAAACCCGCAACTTTTTTTGCGAAGCTGCGGGTTTAGGGCTGAGAGACATAAATATATAGAAATATGTCATATGTATATACCTCGGGCGTTTTTCTTCCCTTGATAACTAACCGTTTCTACCCGCAGAGCCGTTCACCCTTTCGCTTTTCCGCCTGCGCTGTGCCGCAGTACAGCTTTTTCACGGTTTTTTCGGTTTGCGGATATTGGACATACATACGGTAAATATATTATACTGAATATAAGTTAACAATTCAATACAAAAATCATCAAATAACCCGTTTTTTGTAAAAATTTATGCTATTATTCGACAAAATCACTTGAAATTACACAACCTGTCATGTATAATATAAACAAATCCGTCAAATGGGGAAAACACACGGGGTCAGCCGATTTTTGCCGAAAATTTTACTGCTTCAAAAGGGCTTTACTGCAAAAAGCTTTACTGCAAGAATTTTTGGCAATTTCCTTATGTAATTTTTCGCACTTTTATTGGAATACTTTTTACATACGGTATTTCAAAAATCTCGGAGGAAAAAATGAAAGAGACTAACAAGCTGAGCTTTTTATCAAAGCTGTGCTTCGGTATCGGCGCTTTCGGCAAGGACGCCGTTTATGCCATTGTGGGAACATACCTTATGATGTATCTTACCGATTACAGAAGCGTTGCGCCCGCATTTGTGGGATTGCTTTTTATGATTGCAAGAGTATGGGACGCCTTTAACGACCCCTTTATGGGCATGATTGTTGACAACACCCGCACAAAATGGGGGAAATTCCGCCCGTGGATTCTCATCGGCACGGTTATGAACGCCATAGTTCTCGTTTTACTGTTTTTAGACAACGGTCTTATGGGGCGCAGTTATCTTGTATGGTGCTCTGTTTTCTACATTCTGTGGGGCATGACCTACACCGTAATGGACATTCCTTACTGGTCAATGGTTCCGGCTCTTACGGACGATGAAAACGAGCGAAATCAGATTTCCGCCATACCCCGAATTTTCGCAAGCTTTGCCTGGCTTATTATCAACTCCTTCGGTCTTGCCCTTGTTACCTTCTTCGGCAGAGGAAACGACGTCAGGGGCTTTTCCGTTCTGGCAATTATCATTTCCGTAATATTTATTATTTCTTCCGTTGTTACCTGCCTTTTCTGCAAGGAACGGATTGTCACCCCTGCGGCGGAAAAAACCTCCGTTAAGGGCATGCTTCACGTGCTGTTCAAAAACGATCAGGTTAAGGTCATTCTGGGCATTGCCCTTTTCTTCAACATTGCGTATCAGCTTTCCAACAGCTTTGCCCTGTACTATTTCAAGTATGTAGCGGAAAGAACCTATGCTACCGAAGGAAACGGCATACTCTATCCCATATATGCGGGAGTTGCGGGCTTTGCGCAGATGGGCGCCATGGCACTGTTCCCATTTATTACAAGGAAAATCGGCAAGAAATTATCTGTATTTTTAGCAAGCTTTCTGCCGGTTATCGGCTTTGCCGCTCTTTGGATTTCAGGTTATATAATCCCCAAAAATCCCGTAATGGTAGGCATTTGCAGTGCCATTGTCAACAGCGGTATCGGCTTTATGCTTGTGCTGATTACGGTTATTCTCTCCGAGGTTGTGGACTACGGCGAATACAAGCTGGGCACAAGAAACGAGAGTATTCTGTTCTCAATGCAGACCTTTGTGGTTAAATTTGCGGGAGCCTTCAGCGGCTTTGTAAGCGGTATCGGACTTACCGTCATCGGGTTCGTTGCAAATCAGCAGCAGTCCGCATGGACGGAAAACGGCATGAGAATAATCATGTTCCTTATTCCCGCAATCCTTTCGGCACTTTGCTTTGTGTTCTACAAGTTCGGCTATAAGCTGACACCGGAATTCTACGGGAAAATCAGGGACAGCCTTCACGGAAGGAAGGAACAGTAATTATGTGGCTTGGTGTTGATTATTACCCCGAGCAGTGGGATATTTCACTGATTGACGAGGATATGGACAATATCCTTGAGCTGGGCTGCAATGTTATAAGAATAGGCGAATTCTCCTGGCACCTTATGGAAAAAAGAGAGGGAGAATACGATTTTTCGTTCTTTGACAGCGTGATTGCAAAAGCTAAGAAAAAAGGGCTTCGGGTAATCATGGGAACACCCACGGCTACAATCCCCGCATGGCTTGCAAATAAGCACCCGTCCATTCTGTCCGAATTTGAGGGCGGCATGAAAAGAACCTTCGGCGGACGGCACGTTTACTGCTTCAACTCTCCGAAAATGTATGAGTATTCCGAAAAAATCATTACGGAATTAGCCCAGCACTACAAGGACGAGAAAAGCATTATTGCATGGCAGATAGACAACGAGTTCGGTCACGAGGGGAGCGATATGTGCTACTGTGCGCAGTGCCGTGATGCGTTCCGTTCATTCCTTTCAAAAAAATTCAACGGGGACATTGACAGCCTGAATGATACCTACGGCACCACTTTCTGGTCACAGGAATACAATTCCTTTGACGAGATCCCCACTCCCACCGCAACAATCACCACCCACAACCCCGCTCTCAGGCTTGACTGGGAGAGGTTCCGAAGCAAAAGCATAGTTGATTTCTCCGATTTTCAGGTGGATTTGATTAAGAAAATAATTCCCGACGCCGTGGTTTTTCACGACTTCCCCGGCGGCGGTCTGACGAAGCATGTTGACTATTCCCGACTTGCGGGGAAGTACGATGTTGCAGCCTATAACAACTATCCCGTATGGGGCGGGCAGAGAGAACCTCTGCCCCCGTCCGAAATAGCTTTCGGACTGGATTACATCAGAGGTCTGAAGGGGGAAAACTTCTGGATAACCGAGGCTATTATGGGCGCTCAGGGACATGATATTACCGGTTATTCTCCCCGCCCCGGTCAGGCGGTAATGTGGTCTTATCAGGGCTTCGCCCACGGCTGTGATTCCCTTATGTATTTCCGTTACAGAGGCGCCGTCAAGGGTGCGGAGCAGTTCTGCTACGGGATTTTGGATGCGGACAACGTAAAAAGGCGCAAGTTTTTTGAGGTTCAGCGCTGTTTTGCCGACGTGACAAAATACAAGGACGCCCTTGAAAAGCCCGTACAGAGCAAGGTTGCCATTGTTTACGACTACGATTCCCTGGCGGCGTTCAGAATTCAGGGGCAAAGCTATATGCTCCGCTGCCCTGACGAAATGGCAAAGCTCCACAAATATTTTTACGGGCGCAACATAAGCGTTGACGTTATTCCGTCCTCCGCCGATATTTCAAAGTACAGCCTGGTAATCACTCCTCAGATGATAATCCACAAGCCGGAGTTTTTTGAGAAGGTACGGGAGTTTGTTCAGTCCGGGAAAACCGCAGTAATAACATACCGCACCTCGGTTAAGGACACGGACAACAATCTGGTTTTCAAAAAGGCAATCCCCCTTGATTACAGCGATTTTGCGGGAGTAACCGTTGTTGAAACGGAGAGTTTGCAGGAGGGTCAGAAATTCCCCGTTGTGGGCGAGGGCGAAATGGCGGGAAGGCGCGGAAGCGGAACAATTTTCAGGGATATGCTGGCGGTTTCGGACGCAGAGGTGCTTTTCAGATACGGCGATATGTTCTATGAGGATTTTGCCGCCGTTACAAGGAAAAAGCAGGGAGACGGCGAGATTTATTATATAGGCTGCGGTCTTGACGAAGACACCGAGAAGTGTATTTTCGACAAAATCGCCGCAGACTGCGCTCTGGAGGGAGAGGTCACCGAAAAGGGAGTTGAGGTGTGCTACCGGGGAGACGGCGACAGCCGTGTGCGAATAGTTATGAATCACAACGGGCATGAGGCATCATACGGGGAAAGACAGCTCGCCCCCTATGAGTGCTATATTGAAGCCTTGAACCCGTAAAGTTGCAAAGGAGAACAGGGCGTCGGACGGAAAATACCTCCTTCCGATGCCCTTAATTTGTTAATAATCTTTGTCAAAAGTTGTAATTTTTCGGCATTTCAGGGAAAAATATGAGCAATATGTGCAAAATATACAAAGAGAAAATAATATATTTGGGAAAAAAACCTCTTTTAATCCGAACCTTTTGCTGATATAATATTTCTGTAATATTATGCGGTGTTGCCGCAAAAGCTATTTTCTGAGGAGAAATTATATGGCAAGCGTTTCATTAAAGCACATTTATAAGAAATACCCCGGCGGTGTTACCGCCGTTTCCGACTTTTGTCTGGAAATAAAAGACAAGGAGTTCCTCATCCTGGTCGGCCCTTCCGGCTGCGGTAAGACTACTACCCTCCGTATGATCGCAGGTCTTGAAGAGATCACCGAGGGCGAGCTCTTTATCGGTGACAAGCTGGTCAACGACGTAGCCCCCAAGGACAGAGATATAGCAATGGTTTTCCAGAACTACGCTCTTTATCCTCATATGACCGTGTTTGATAACATGGCATTCGGTCTGAAGCTCCGCAAAACACCTAAGGAAGAGATTAAGCGCCGTGTTGAGGAAGCCGCAAGAATCCTGGACATCACCCACCTGCTCGACAGAAAGCCCAAGGCTCTGTCCGGCGGTCAGAAGCAGAGAGTTGCGCTCGGCCGTGCTATCGTCCGCAAGCCTACCGTATTCCTTCTCGACGAGCCTCTGTCAAACCTTGACGCAAAGCTCCGTGCTACCATGAGAACCGAGCTTACCAAGATTCACCAGAGAATAGGCACCACCTTTATTTACGTTACCCACGACCAGACCGAGGCTATGACCATGGCAACCAGAATCGTTGTTATGAAGGACGGTCTGATTCAGCAGGTTGATACACCTCAGAACCTTTACGATTATCCCGTTAACCTGTTTGTTGCAGGCTTTATCGGCACTCCTCAGATGAACTTTGTTGACTGTGAGCTGGAAGAGGACAAGGGCGAAATGTTCCTGAACTTCGGCAACAGCTCTGTTAAGCTCCCCGCAGAAAAGGCAAACGACCCCATTCTCAAGGACTATGTGGGCAAGGAAGTTGTTATGGGTATCCGTCCCGAGTGTATCCACGATGACGAGGCGTCTATTGCGGCAATGCCCGGCGGCGTAATCGAAGCTGACGTTGAAGTTACCGAGCTTATGGGCGCAGAGATTTATCTGTACCTGTCAAGCGAGGAAAACAACCTTATCGCTAAGGTTTCCAACCGTTCCAAGGCACGTGCCGGCGACGTTATAAAGGTTGCTATCGACGCATCCAAGATTCACCTGTTCGATAAGGACACCGAAAGATACATAATCCACTGATAGGATAGAGATAAGAAAAAAGCACCCCGACGGGGTGCTTTTTTCAGCGGCTGGCAGTTAGCCGGCGGCGAAGCCGCCCACAGCAGGGGGGCGTGTCATTGCAGGGGTACAAGTACCCGTGGCAATCTCTACGGGCGATTTGAAGGCACCTGCCGTCGGTGCAAATGCGAACGTTTTTCCTTAGGGCGCCGTCTTGCTCCCGCCGTTGCTTTGGGTATTGCTTTTCATAAAGTGATAATCGTTAGAAAGGACACAACTCATCCACCGGCAGAGCCGGTCCCCCTTCCCGCCGCCGGGGTCCCCATTTTTACGGCAAACGGAAAAATGGGGTTCGGTGTTAAGGGAAGGCAAACGGCGGGAGCAAGACG
>JAQXKW010000198.1 GCA_029010655.1 Clostridia bacterium
CCTCGAAATCGTCCTGATGTTTTTCTTCCATGTTTCCTCCAACATATGAATAAGTGTTCATATGTTCATTATAGGACTGTGTTTCTTTTTTGTCAAGAGGGATTTTGATTTTTTTGGGGAATTTTTTGGGTTTTTTAGGGGGCGTGGGGGAAGCGGACGGGAACGGCAGACCGTAGGGCGGGGGCTTGCTCCCGCCGATTTTTCTGGTTTCGCCGTTTATAAAGCTGTAATTGCATGTAAGGACACAACTCATCCACCGGCAGAGCCGGTCCCCCTTCCCTTTACTACGGGAAGGCTTTCGGCGGCTTCGCCGCCGTCTGATTGCCAGCCGCTAGCCGCTAACTGCCGCTATCCGCTAAAAGACCTGCGGCAGGACTTCCCTGCCGCAGGTCTTTTCTCTTATTCTTCTTCCGCCTCCAAAAGGACTATATCCCGGAGCAGCTCACGGTGGCGCTCCGAATACTCCCGGGATTTTTCCTCGCTTTTCAGGTTGACGGGAGATGTAACTCTTACCGCCAGTATTGTATCCGCCGGGATAAACGATATATCCGGGTTACTCTCATAAAAATCAATATCCCCGAGCCTTACCCCGTATTCGTCAACGGCGCCCTTCGGCACCTCTCCGAATATTTCCTCAAGGGGCACAAAGCCCTCCATTGACGCTATGTCACGGTAAAGCTCCGGGTCAAGCATACAGAACATATGCTCTCCTGCGGCTATTTCCATTTTATATCTTTGATACGCCGCAATATTTCCCGTTTCGTCTACGTTAAGACCCATTTTCCGTCTGGCTTCAAGCTGTTCCTTATTAAGATATGTATTATCCGTAAAGCTTATTGCCTTATATCCGTTACTGTCGTAATCGTCCATTGCAGATAGAATCGCCTGCTCCAGTCTTTCATACTGGTTGCCGACCATGGCGCCGGGACCTGCGTACATTATATATACGTCGGGAGTTTTATGGATAATAAGCTGTACCGCCAGCACTATTCCTATAATTATAAAGCCTATGGTTATTCCTGCGTGCCACTTATGATGATACCAGAAATTCTCCAGCTTTCCCGCCTTTTTTATTTCCGTTTCAAGGGGCTCTGCCTCAATGCTCTGCCCTGTTCCCCGGATCACCTTCATGGCGTTGGATTCCTCAGGCTCTCCCATCTCTCTTTTGATTTCTTCGTCTTTCATTTCTCTCTCCGTTTGCTGTTATACTGTAAGTATAGCATCTTTCTTTTCATTATTCAAGTTTCTTACGATATTTAATAAATAATTCTTGAAATCAACACACTTTTGTAGTATAATCCATTATGTATTGTTATGCGCCTTTGAGAAAGGGGGTATTTTGTGAACGGTTTATCCCGGTTATACGGAAAAGCAGTCAATCTGCGCATAAGGGCTGTACGGCGTTTGTCCCGCCTTTTTGCTTCAAGCCTCAGCCTTCAGGCGGCACATCAAGTTCGGCACGGCTTTCTCACCCTCTCGCTGAACGTTTGCGGAATGTTTTTTCTGACATACGGAATCTATTCCGTTGTTTCCTCCGTGCTTTTGCACGTGTTCCGCTCCTCCTTTGCGGGGAATGTTTCGCTCTCGGCAGGGGTTGTTATGACCGTAGCGTCGCTCCCCATGCTTTTCTCAAGGGACAATATAACCGAGGCTTTGTACTCCTCGCGCACAGGCTCCTCCCTTTGCGAATGTATCGGCGTGCGTATGGTAACGCTGGTGCAGAAGCAGCGCACGGGACACATGAATCAGGGCTTTGCCATGGGCGTTGTCGCCGGAACGGTTTCCATAGCTCTTTCAACAAGGTCTATCCTTTCGGCTATGCTTGTAGTTACGGTTTGCTGTGTGACCTTTGCCCTGCCCTCTGCGGGCATCATGTTCTGTGCGGCGGCATTCCTTTTTTCGGAAGACAGGCTTATGGTCATTGTGTGCCTTTGCACAATGCTCGCCTATCTTATCAAGCTCATGCGGGGCAAGCGTTCTGCGGCGTTCCATGTTTCCGGCGTTATTTTTCTGATTTTTACGGTTATTGTGGGAGTCCGTGTGCTTTTCAGCAGGGACGCTCTTGATGCCTCCTGCTGGAAATATGTAATTTTTTTGGCATCGTACTTTCTGTTCTGCTTTATTCTCAGAAATTGCAGAAGCTCTGTTCGCGCCATGATTATAATGTCGCTGTCCTGCGGCGCACTTTCCGTTTTGTACTGTCTCGGATATGGCGTTGACGTTATTTGCTCGCTGATTTTGCCTGACAAAAGCATTGACGGCGGCTTTATTCTGAATACTGTTCTGTCTCTCCGCATTTTTTCCGGCGGAGCGGCGTCCGTGGCGGTGGGTACTCTTATCCCTTTGACGGTGGGCATGGCTCTGCGCTCCGACCACGGCGTTCCCAGAGTTCTCCTTTGGTTTTGCTTTATCACCGACGTTACCTTCCTTGCCGTTACGGATTCTGCGTCGGTTTTGGTTTTGGCTCTGGCGGCGACATTCATTCTTTTGCTTATATACGGAAAGAAATGGGTATATATTTCCCTTGCCGCCGCCGTTCCTGCGGCGCTTGCGGGGGCGATGTTCACAGGCGTGGGGAAAGCCCTTACGGCGTCTGTTTATGAAAGGCTTTCGGACACTCTGTCCGGCTACGGCAGTTTTCTCGGCTCCCTTCCCGAGCTTTCCGCCTCCCGTCTTATTTTCGGAGTAGGCTCCGTATTTACGGACGGAAACGAAAACTTTTATTCCCATCTTATAATGTCCTTCGGAATAATTGCTTTTCTTTTCTTCCTTGCCTTTATTGCGGTGACATTAGGCTTCAGCATAAGATTTATTATAAAAACCGTGGGCATTGACAAAAACCGCGACGCCTTTGACCGCTTTGACTCCGTAAAGTCTGCGGCTGACACAAGGCTTGGGTGCATATCTCCCCTTTTATCCGCCTTGGTGCTTCTTATTTTCGGTCTGTTTTACGACCTTTTCGACTGCGGCGTGCTGTTTATGCTTCTTTGGGCGCTTTTCGGAATCTGTTCTTCTTACAGGCGAAACGCCTTGAAGGAAATGGACAAGGCGCAGTCCGCCGAAAGCTATACGGCAAGTCGCCGCAACGCTGAAATAATGATAAGGTTTTAGGAGGCGGTACCGTGAAGCTCAAAGCAAAAGCAAAAATAAACGCTGTTGATATTGCCGTTATGGCTCTTATAATATTTGTAACGGTATTTGCATGTCACAGATATTTGCCGAAAAGCGGCGTTTCTGCGAAAAAATGCGATATTGTGTACTGCCTGAAGGTTGAGGGGCTGTCCGCCTCTTTTTCGGACAAAATAGCAGTAGGCGACAAGGTGCTGAATTTTGACGACGGCGCCGAAATCGGCACGGTTTCAAAGCTCTCCCCCGACCGCCCGTACGGGCACACCGACGAAAGCGTGCTTTATGTAACGGTTAAAAGCTCCGCTGAGGACACCGACAACGGTTTTCTCGTAAACGGAACGAATATAAGCGTGGGCAACCGCCTTCAGATACGGTTTCCCAATCTTTACTGCGAGGCTGAATGTATCGGCGCAGAAGCCGACGACAGCTGATACTCAGAAAGGACTTTTCTATGACACTTACAGGATTTATTTTCGGTCTGGTGGCGTTTGCCTGTGCCGCTTTGGTCGCTTATACGGTTACTCCCCCCGTCAGGCTTTTGGCTTTCAGAATCGGAGCCATTGACATTCCCACGGACGAGCGCCGCATGCACAAAAAGCCTACTCCCCGCATCGGCGGGCTTGCGATTTTTGCGGGCTTTATGGTGGGCACTCTGGTTTTCTGCGAGCCTACAAGCGAGCTTTACGCCATATGGACGGGCGGTGCGATTCTTGTATGTCTCGGAATTCTGGACGATATTTTCCGTCTTTCCGCATGGCTGAAGCTGTTAGTTCAGCTTTTCGTTGCGGGAATTGCCGTATCTTTCGGCATTGTTATTGACCATATTACTCTGTTCGGCGCATATATTGATTTTGGGTACTTTGCAATTCCCATAACTATTTTCTGGATTGCCGGACTTTCTAACGCAATTAACCTTATCGACGGGCTTGACGGTCTCGCCTGCGGCGTTTCCGTTATTACCTCCGTTTCCATTTTCCTTGTAACGCTTATTGCGGGAGACACCACCTCGGCGCTTATTACCGCCATTCTTATAGGCGCATGCTCGGGCTTTTTCCCCTACAACATGAACCCTGCAAGAATTTTCATGGGGGACACGGGTGCGCTGTTTTTGGGCTACACTCTGTCCATTATATCCGTACAGGGACTTTTCAAGCTCCACACGGTGCTTGCCTTTCTCGTTCCCCTGTCAATCTTTGCGCTCCCCATTTTCGACACCCTTATCGCCATTGTCAGAAGGCTTGCCCACGGGCAGAGCCCCTTCCACCCCGACAGGGGGCATTTCCACCACAAGCTGGTAGACATGGGCTTTACCCACAAGGAAGCCGTCCGCATGCTTTACGCTATAAGCAGTCTTGCGGGGCTGGTTGCCGTGGTTTATACAGACGCCATGTTCCAGGAATCCTCCGCCAAGGTTTGGAAAACAATCGCCGTTCTTTTGGTGGTAGGGGTAATTATAATTCTCAATTACATCTGCATGAAAAAGCCCAGCACCAGACTGCTTTCCGGTCTTGTGGAGCACATCAGCGAAATAAAGCTTGAGGAGCAGGAGCTGGAGCGCAAGGAAAAAGAGCTGGAAAAAGAGAAAGAAAAAGAAAAGGATAAAGAAAAAGAAGATCCCGACAGCGAACAGCATCATCTTCATTTTACCAATAAAGAATAGGACAGCTTATGATACAAAAGAAGCGCAAAAGATTTGCCGCTCTTGACGCCGTGCTTGTTCTCTCAATCTTAGCCATTGCCGCCGCCGTCTGCGTGCGCATAATTATCGGCGAGGAGGGACTGTTTCCCGAGGACGTTATGATTGAGGGCACCTATGCCGTAACCCTTTCCCCGGGGGACTCAGACGGCGGACGCTTTGAAGAAAGCTTTAAGGTCGGGGAGGATGTTTATCTTTCCAGCGGCGAGGTCATGGGAAAGATAAGCTCCTTTGATGAGAGCGCCGCCGAGGTTTCCGTTTCCGGGGTTATGACAGACAGCGGCTTTCTTATGAACGGCACCTTCTATCTTGCCCCCAACATGGAGCTGGAGCTTCGCTCCGCCGACGAAACGGTCACCGTGACCGTTACCGACATTACTTTCATAGAATGAAAGGAACAGAAAATTGAAGAATCTTAAAAATTTCGGTATTACCTTTGCTGTATCCCTTGTGATTTTGGGTATTATCGCCCTGTTTGCCTGCGGCGTTGTGGCAGACACGGTCTGCGGAATATTCGACGGGGGAAACGGCGACATGGACAATATGCTGAGCCCCGCAGATACTTCGCCCTCCGCAGGCAGCGACGACCTTTTGTCAAAAAAGGTGGACGGCGAATCCTTTACGTGGCTGTGGGTGGTTTCCGATTACAGACCTGATGTTTTCGACGACTATTATCCCGCAAATGAGGAAGCGGCGAAGGCTCTGGGTGATTTCGGCACCTTAGGCAAGGAATACCGTCTTCCCTCCGCCACCAATTTGATTTTAGTCCGTGCCTTTGTGGACACAAGAGAATATATTATAATGACTATCCCCTCCGTAACTAAGATTTCCACCTCTGCAGGCGACTACACCCTGGGCGACTACTACGCCGTTGCGGGAACGTCGGAGCTTGTTTCAAAGGTGGAGGCTATGACGGGGCTTCAGATAAATTACTGCTCGGTAATTCATTCAACCGACCTTTCTCAGCTTGCAAACACCGTGGGAAGCGTTGAATGCACCGTGCCCGTGGATATATACACGGACGGGAAAAATTATGTTTCGGCTCCCGTGGAGGAAACCACCGCAAAAAAGACCGAGACAACCGCAAAAGCGCAGACCTCGTCGAAAGAGTCCTCCACAACCCTTGAGCCGCCCGTAGTTTTAACAAAAGAGCTTGACAGGTCGGAATCCGTGAAGCTGGCAAAAAAGCTGATGCCTGCGCTTCTTTACTACGATCCCTCCGACGGAATTCAGCAGGAAATGACTATTGAGCAGAGCTTTGCACGGGGACTGATGGCCAATCTTTCCGATTGCTCGGATTCTACCCTGCAGTCCATGCTTTCCTCACTTTCCGGCGTGTTCGTTTCTTCAAATGTTAAAACGGACGCAATCTATCTTCACGGCGAGGTTATCCGTGCGTACTCCTGGTTTGATGTGCACACCGTGACCTACCCCGGAAAGTTTGTAGCGGGCAAGGGCGGAGACTCCTCCTACTATAAGCCAAATCTTGAAGAAGGCGTTAAATATTTCTATAATTACAGATAAATTTATGTTTTGACCGCTCGGCGGCGCAAGACTTATTTCCGTTAATAAACGAAAGGATATATATAAAATGGCAAGAATGAAAAACACCGACAAAACCATGGACAAAATCGTGGCGCTATGCAAAAACAGAGGCTTCGTTTATCCCGGAAGCGAAATCTACGGAGGTCTCGCAAACACTTGGGATTACGGCCCTTTGGGCGCAGAGCTGAAATCCAACATAAAAAAGGCTTGGTGGAAGAAGTTTGTTCAGGAAAACCCCTACAACGTAGGACTTGACTCCGCAATCCTTATGAACCCTCAGACTTGGGTGGCATCAGGTCACTTGGGCGGCTTTTCCGACCCTCTTATGGACTGCCGTGAGTGCAAGGAGCGCTTCCGTGCCGACAAGCTGATTGAGGACTGGTGCTCGGAAAACGGCGTTGAGCTTTCAAAACCTATTGACGCTTTTTCACAGGCTGAAATGAAGCAGTTTGTGGAGGATAATAATATTCCCTGCCCCTCCTGCGGTAAGCACAATTTTACGGATATACGTCAGTTTAACCTGATGTTCAAAACCTTCCAGGGCGTTACCGAGGACGCAAAGAATACTGTTTATCTGAGACCCGAAACGGCTCAGGGTATTTTCGTAAACTTTGCAAACGTTCAGCGTACTACAAGAAAGAAGGTTCCCTTCGGTATCGGTCAGATAGGCAAATCCTTCCGAAACGAGATCACCCCCGGCAACTTTATTTTCCGTGTGCGTGAGTTTGAGCAGATGGAGCTTGAGTTCTTCTGCAAGCCCGGCGAGGATTTGGAATGGTTCAGCTACTGGCGTTCCTTCTGCAAAAACTGGCTTTTGTCTCTCGGCATGACAGAGGAAAATCTCCGTCTGCGTGACCATGACCCAGAGGAGCTTTGCTTCTATTCAAAGGCTACTACCGACTTTGAGTTTATGTTCCCCTTCGGCTGGGGCGAGCTTTGGGGCGTTGCGGACCGCACGGATTACGACCTGACTCAGCATCAGAACACCTCCAACAAGGACCTTTCATATTTCGACCCGGAAACCAACGAGAGGTACATACCCTACGTTATCGAGCCCTCCCTCGGTGTTGAGCGTTCCTTCCTTGCTTTCCTTGTTGACGCATACGACGAGGAGGTTGTGGACGCCGAAAAGAACGATGTTCGTACAGTTCTTCATCTGCACCCCGCTCTCGCTCCCTTTAAGGCGGCGGTACTTCCCCTGTCGAAAAAGCTGTCCGAGGGTGCTACCGAAGTGTTTGCGGAGCTTTCCAAATACTTCTGCGTTGACTACGACGAGGCAGGCTCTATCGGCAAGCGTTACCGCCGTGAGGACGAAATCGGAACGCCTTTCTGCATCACCTACGATTTCGATTCCGTTGAAGACGGCTGTGTAACCGTCCGTGACCGAGACACAATGGAGCAGGTTAGACTTCCTATTGCCCAGCTTCGTTCCTATCTTGAAGAAAAACTGGTATTCTGACATGGAATTTACTATATCCAAGGGAAACGCCGTTGGTAAGGCTTCCTCCCGTGGGGGAGAGCTTGTTTCCTTTGTTTTTGACGGGGTGGAATACGTCTGGTACGGCAAAGAGGAGCATTGGAGCGGTCAGGCTCCCTGCCTTTTCCCCGTTGTCTGCCGTGCAAAGGACGATAAAATCACCGTGGACGGAAAAGACTATCCCATGAAAAAGCACGGCATTGTGCGAAAAGTTGAGTTTTCCCCTCTTGAGGTAACCCCTTCTTCCGTTACCTTCCGATATACGGAAAACGAGGAGACGCTGAAAAGCTATCCTTACAAATTTTTCCTTGACATAACCCACACAGTAAGCGAAAACGGCTTCACCACCGAATACAAGGTGACCAACACAAACGAGTGCCCCATGTCCTTTTGCATCGGCGGTCACCCGGGCTTTAACTGCCCTTTAAGGGACGGGGAGAAATTCGAGGATTACAGCCTTGTATTCGACGATGCCGCAGGTGCGGTTTTCAAAAACTGCGAACAATCGGGCGGATATACGGACGATTCCATGCCGGAGCTTGACTATGTTAAAAACAATGAATTCAAGCTCTTTTACGGCGCTTTCGACCTTGATGCCGTTATTGCTGAAAATCTTCCCGTAAAAAAGGTGAGCCTTGTAAACAGAACGACGGGTCACGGCATAAGATTTGAATTTGACTCCTTTGACGCTATCGGTTTCTGGACTCCCGTTAAAATGAATTCCCCGTTTATATGCCTTGAGCCGTGGAACGGTCTGCCCGGAAATGTTAAGGAAACATCGGTTCTGAAAGACAAGAAGTATGCGAAAACCCTCGCCCCCGGCGAAAGCTTCACTACTTCTTACAAAATGACGGTAATATGAATCTGACTTCCCCGAAAACAGTTAAAGAACTGCTGGAAAAATACTCCCTGAAGCCCCAAAAGGGCTTCGGGCAGAACTTTCTCATAAATCCCGAAATACCGTACAGAATTGCCATGTCCTCCGCATTTGACAACGACGGGGTGGGCGTTCTTGAAATCGGTCCGGGTGTGGGCGCCATGACACGGGAGCTTTCCGCCCTTTTTGAAAAAGTGCTTGCGGTGGAAATAGACCGCGGGCTTATTCCCCTGCTTTCGGAAACCCTTGCAGACTGCGACAATGTTACGGTTATCAACGAGGATTTTTTGAAGCTGTCTCTGCCGGAGCTTTTACGGGAGCATTTCGGTGAGCGTCCCGTTCGCATTTGTGCAAATCTTCCATATTATATTACGACGCCCATTATCATGTCCGTACTGGAGGCGTACCGCCCGTCGGAGAAGCCGCAGGTGCAGTCCGTGACGGTGCTGGTGCAGTCGGAGGTGGCTGACAGGCTTTGCGCCGAGGCGGGGAGTGACGAATACGGTGCTGTTACCGCCGCCGTCAATCTTTCGGGCAGGGCGGTAAAGCTCTTTACCGTTTCTGCGGGAAATTTCTATCCTGCGCCAAAGGTTACCTCCGCAGTTGTGAGGATTGAGCTTTACGAAAACGGCATAAGAGGTGCTTTTCCCGGACTTCCCGAGGACGACAGGGAGCTTGACAGCTTTATAGAAAAGGTGAAAAAGGTAATTTCCGCCGCATTTCTGCAGCGGAGAAAGACTCTTACAAATGCCCTGTCCTCCCTTTATCCCAAAGAGAAAACCGCCGCCGCACTTGAAAAAATGGGACGGCGTGCGGATGTTCGGGGGGAAAAGCTCTCCGCCGCAGACTATATTGAACTGACGGGACTGCTTCAAAACAATGAAAACTGAAAGAGAATTTACAAAGGATACCCAGTTCCACGAAAACCGTGTTGAAGCACGGGAACGGATAAGGGAATTCCAAAAGAAAAAAAGACGTGCCGCCGTCGCCGCCGTCTGCACATTTGCGGTGCTTTTTGCCGCATTGGCATATGTTATGCTGTATTTTTATGACCGCAGTATGCCACTTATTGCGGCGGCTGTTGCCCTTGCGGTAATTCTGCTGTCGGTTGCCGCCTATATTATTGCGGGCGGTGCGCTTTGCGGCGGGACGGGAGTTTTTTTGAAATGGTGCAGAATAAGCGCAAGGTGGCGCGACGCCATTGACAGAATGGAAGCCCTTGAGGCAAAGGCTCTTGACAACACCGCCTTTTCGGGCGACGTTTCAAAAGCCGAAGAAGCGCTTCGGAAAATTTCGGAAGAAATAATAAATATGTAAAATGACCGGCGAAAACCAATGTTTTCGCCGGTCGTTTTTCGTATAATACTTTTCTTAAAAGTTTTTAGGGGTTTCAGGGGGATTTTTTCAAAAATCCCCCTGAATAATTCTCCGCTGATTACGCCTTCCCGTCGGAGCCGCAGAGCTTGATTTTATGACAGCAAAGGTCATAAACCGCCTGTCTGCCGGGACCCATGAATTTTTTCGGGTCGATTATTTTTTCATCCTTCAGCGCATCTCTTACCGCCGCCGTCATTGCCGCACGAAGCTCTGTTGCGAAGTTGACCTTACAAATTCCAAGCTCTATGGTTTTTCTTATCATTTCATCGGGAATTCCGCTTCCGCCGTGGAGCACCAAGGGTGCGTCAATTCTGCCGGCGATTGTTGAAAGAAGCTCAAAATCCAGCTTCGGCTCGCCCTTGTAAAAGCCGTGGGCGGTGCCGATTGCCACGGCGAATATATCTATACCCGTTCTTTCAAAGAAATCCACCGCCTCGTCGGGGTCGGTATATGCAATATCCGCAGAGCGTCCGTCCTCCTTGCCGCCTACGGTTCCAAGCTCAGCTTCAACGGTAATGCCCTTTTCGGAGGCTTTTGCCACAACCTTTCTCGTAACCTCTATATTTTCCTCATAGGGGAGCTTTGAGCCGTCTATCATAACGGAGGTATAGCCCTCGGTAAGCGCCGCTTCAACGCCCTCATAGCTTTCGCAGTGGTCCAGGTGCAAAGCTACGGGAACGCTTGCACGCTCCGCTTCTGCCTTTACCATAGCCACCGCCTCATGGAGGGTCAAATATTTTACGGTGGAGGGGGTTGTCTGAATCATAACGGGGGACTTTAAGTCCTCTGCCGCCTTGATTATCGCCTGAACCATCTCAAGGTTCTCCGCATTGAACGCAGGTACTGCGTACTTTCCCGCCCTTGCGGCGTTTATCATTTCCTTGCTTGTTGTATACATTTTAATCTCCATTCCGCCGCTCTGCGGCGGCACAAATTGTTATGAAATTCTCCTGTGTTTCCGAAGGAAACAAAAATGGGTTGGGTCCCTTATTTAAGGAGTATTTGGGCGTGAAATAACTGCACGTAGGACTTGGGTCAACGTAATTTTCACGCTATTACTCCAGATTATTTTCCTCTATCATTTTTTCTACGTTCTCACGGGAAATCTTTCCCTCCATAGGTCCGAATGCCGCCGTATTGAGAGACGCCGCCGCCGTTGCGAATTTTGCGGCGGAAAGCAGATCCTTTCCCTCAAGCAGGGCGCAGAGAAATGCGGCGTCAAAGCTGTCGCCTGCTCCCGTTGCGTCAACGGGGGTTACGGCGTACACTCCGAACTCTATTCTCTCGTCCCTTGTATAGATAACGCATCCCTTTTTACCGTTTTTAAGGGCGATAATCTCAAGACCCGGCTTTTCTTCAAACAAAGCCTTTACCGCTTCTTCAATATCCTCTTTTCCCGAAAGCATGCGAAGCTCGCTTTTTCCGGGCATGAACACGCAGGTCATATCGAGAACGCTGTTTATAAGGGACAGAGACTCAGGATCCTTCATAAGCTCGGGGCGGATATTGGGGTCAAAGGATATTTTTGCGCCCTTTGCCTTTGCCGCCTTTGCCGTTTCCACAATTCTCTTTCCGAAGTCAAGGTTTGCGGAAAGCGAACAGCCCATTATGTGGAAGAATTTCAGCCCGTCCAGCTTTTCGGGAGCGGGGGCGGGGGCAAGGACTGCGGGGGTATTCCCTATATGGAAAATAAATTTCCTGTCCCCGTTTGAGTAGTACATTACAAACGCACAGCCCGTGGAAATCCTGTCGTTTTTAATAACGCAGGAGGTATCGACACCGTCCTTTTCAAGGCGGTCAAGAAGGCATTTTCCGAAATCGTCGTCGCCCACGCCGCCTACAATTGCGGCTTTATGACCGAGACGTGCCGCCGTATCAATAAAGATTGCCGGAGCGCCGGAGGGGTACGGGCCTTTGAAGATGCCCGCCGTATCAAGCGGCTGATCAACCTCGCCCCGCATTATCTCCACGATTATCTCGCCCATTGTCATTATTTCGTTCATGGCTTTATCCCTTCCCGTCTTCAGCATGCAAAGCTGCGGTGCAGAAAGCTGACGGCTTCTGCCATCATCTGATCCATTTTTTCCTCGTCTGCGCCGCTGGAGAGGTCTCTCCACACCTTTATGTCGGAGCCGATTTTTCCGCCGGCTTTCATAAAGGGCTCCATTACCACCATGCCGTCATAGCCGATTTCGTTCAGAGCCCTGCCGATTTCAGTCCAGGGCAAATGTCCCATGCCGGGGAGCTTTCTGTTGCCCTCTCCCACGTGAACATGGGCAAGCAGGTCTCCTGCACGGCGGATAGCGTCGGGCAGGTTATCCTCCTCAATATTCATATGGAAGGTGTCAAGCAGGAGCTTTACGGATTTTCTGTCAACGTCACGGCAGAACCGGACGCCCTCCTCGCAGTCGGTGAGAAGGCAGGTTTCAAAGCGGTTCAGCACCTCAAGGGCGATTGTGATACCCAGCTTATCGGCCTCGTCTCCCACTTTCTTCATGCCTTCAACGGCTCTCTCCCAAAGCGCCTTTTTATCAAGGTCCACAAAGTCGTAGGGCCAGCTGTTATACAGTGCGCCGATAAGGATTTTTGAGTCGAGCTTCACCATTTGGTGCATAATATCGCACAAAAATTTAACGCCTGCCTCTCTGACTGTTTCGTCCTTTGAAGAAATGTCCTTGTCCTTGGGAGGTCCCAGATTTGCGGAAATCTCAAGTCCCAGCTCCTTCGCCGTGTCCCGAAGCTCGGAGAGCTCTGTATCGCTCATATTGAGCAAATCCCCTGCGCCGACCTCCAGAACGTCAAGTCCCGCTTTTTTTGCCTTGTGACAGAGGGCGCAGTAATCGCCGCCCCACTGTCCGTCTTTTGACCAGTATGAGTATAATGTTCCGAATTTCATATGTTTTTTCCTTTCAGAAATAGTAATCTTAAATTTATTAATACCTGTCCCCGTCGATGCCGTAAACCGTCATCATGGGGCTTTTATCAAGGGTAAAGGGTGCGGATATTCCTTTGCTGTCGTGGGTGGTTCTTATGCTGTTTTCGTTAATGTAATCGTACACCCGGCTCCACATTTCCGCATACTCCGCACGGGAGGCTTCGTCTCCGTTTACGTAGCTTTCCTCGTAGGTTGCGGAAAGTCCCAAAAACTTCATATGTACGGACAGTCGCTCCACATGGCTTTGCTGTTCAGGGGTCACCGCTTCGCTCATGGCCTTTTCAAAGAGCTCCGTCATGCGGGAGAAATTGTCCTTAAAATACTCTTTTGAATAAATGTCGAAGGGCTGTTCGTAGTCGTTAAGCACACAGCCTTTAAGACTGCCCGCCTCGCACAGCATCTGCATATACTCATAAATATATATCCAGCCGTAGCCGTAATAGAAGCGCAGATATTCCTTCGTCCTTCTGTCAAATTCCTCCTGTGACATCCCCGTGTCCCACATCAGGTCGCATATGAGATATGCGTCCAAATCCTCAAAGGAGGAGCCTGTGGTTCCCACCACGTAGAAGCCCTCCACGCCGTGAGAGGTAAAGAACTTAAAATCGTTATATATTTTGAAGAAATTGGGCTGTGGGCAAAGGAGATAGTATATATTCGTGGGATAATACCATATATACATTCTGGAGCAATGCTCCTGCCACTGATTGAAATACTTCTCCTCAACAGTGTTTGAGCCGAGATCCCCGCTTATCACTCTGCCGGAGCAGTCTCCGGAGCCTATATCATGGGCGGTACAGCCTCCCCAGCAATACAGCAGAATTACCTCCGGGTTCAGCACGGACACCTGCGGGGGCTTTCTCCACGTGCCGTAGCCGTTTGTTATAACGGTAATTCCGGGGTATTCCTCTCTAAGGGCGTTGTCTATTCTGTTGACGAACCGGACAAGTATTCCCGACGCACTTTTTTCAACATTTGTTACCTTATTGCATGCACGGCAGGTGCAGATTTTCTCATATGCGGAATAGGAGCAGGAAATCTCCGTTATATCGTTGCCGATAACGCCGCCTGCGGCAATACGGGAGTCAAGGAGCTTGCGCATGTTATTAAGGCAAATATCAAAGGATTCCTCCTTGGACAGGCATCTGGTAATTCCGCGGCTCGCCGCCTCTATTTCTTCCTCGGTGAGAGTTTCCAGAAACTCCGGATCCTCCGTAGCCTTATAATATTCCACCTCGGGAATAAACACGTCAAAGGAATGGGCGTTTGCAAACAGACGGCATATGCCGTAGCCGTATTTCTCGTTCTGCATGGACGGGTGAGAGGTACAGCCGGACAGCTTTCTTTTGATGTCCGACGAATATACGTAGCTGTCGGAGAAGGGGTCAATGCAGTTGCAACGGTAATTTACCGTAGGGATCTGGGTGTCAATCGTTCCCTCGGGAATGTCTGAGGCAGAGTCCCGAAGAAGCTCGCAGTCGTTATAGCCGTAAAACCGGTAGCCGAAATAATCCTCAAGAAGCGCATACACGGCGTACATGGAGCCTCGCTTTGCCGCCGCCTCGATTATAAGGTTGCCGTTTGTGACCGACAGGGTAAAGCCGTCCGTGCCGTACACGGAGGGGTCTCCCGTGAGAAATATTATTGCGCCGCCGTTATCGGGGACAGTCGCTCCCAAGGTATGCTCCACGGAAAGCGCAGCACCGTTTCCCTCTTTTATGTATTTTTGCATTTCCTGCGCCGCAAAGCACATATTGGGGTTATCCGGGTCTGAGACGATTATTCTGTATTCGGAAATATCCCTTCCCGCAACGGTGAAGCCCTTCCAGCCGTAGCCCTCGGGAAAGCTTTCGGAAAGATTTATTGCCCCTGCAAAGCTCGCTTTAAGATACAGAACGTCCCTTGCCGTGACCGTGCCGTCACGGTCAACGTCTGCGCCGTCGGTAATTTCGGCGGTATCAGTCACGCTCTTTTTCATTAAAAATGCGTCTTTTGCGTTTACCGAACAGTTTCCGTCTGCGTCGCCTGTTTTATAAAGGGCGGCTCCGGCAGACGGGGAAAATACAATAACGGAAACCGTCATAGCCGCACAAAGCAGTGCGGCAAGAGCCTTTTTCACAGTATTCATAAAAAACCTCTGCAAAATTTGTAGCTACACTAATTATAATACATAATCCGCCGCTTTTCAATAGTTTATTTGCCATTAAATTAATCCTTTCGGCATATTGACAAAAAGTGACAGGGGATGTATAATTTACGTATAATGCGGAGGTATATATGAATAAGCAGAAGAACCGATTATGCAATACCAAGTTTTTCACCGGCAAATGCGTTCCGATGCTTTTCTGTACGCCTGCTCAGACCTCTGCTCTTTTGTCCGAAAAGCGACAGCTTATTTTCCTTATCCGCCACGGCACTACGGACTGGAATGTTGAAACCCGCCTTCAGGGACGGGTTGAAGTCCCTCTTAACGAAAAAGGACGTCAGCAGGCGGAGAGTTGTGCCTTGGGGCTGAAGCGTGCCTTTGAGGGAACGCTTTCGGTAAAATCGGTTTATTCTTCCCCGCTCTCACGGGCGTATGACACCGCAAAAATTATTGCCGATGCTTTCGGTCACCCCGCTCCCACGGTAGCGGAGGGGCTTATAGAGCGTGACTACGGCTCCGTCACCGGTATGACCTATGCCGCACGGCGGGAGCTTTTCAAAAGCGCCGCCGGGTACCCGGACGATATGGAAAGCGCTGCCGACGCCGCCGTCAGAATGAAGCGGACTATTGCAAAGGTGAGAAGCGACACCTGTGACGGCGCTTTGATTCTGGTTACGCACGGGGGAATTCTCAATTCGTTTTTTTCGGGAATTACGTGCAGGAGAGCCGGAAGCGGCGGAAATATCGTTGCAAACTGCACGGTGGAAATAGTTGCCGCAGGAGCGCGGGACGTTATTCCCATTGCGTTTAATTTAGGCTGTGAGGAGCTTGCGGAATTCGTTTCGGAATTGAGAATTTAGCGTATATACGGCGGCGAAGCCGCCGCACAGCAGGGGGCGGCACGCCCCCTGATGTCATTGCGAGGGGCTTGTCCCCGTGGCAATCTCTACGGTGTGTAAGCGGCGAAGCCGCCAACTAGCCGCTAGCTACTAGCCGCTAGCCGCCAGTCAATTCGCCCTCGCAATGACAGGGGGAGATGCTTTTCGGGGGAGGCTATATAATATATATGCCGCAAGTATCGGAAAGGATTACTATGCCCTGGGAAACCGTGACGGCTATTATTTCGGTAATTACCGTGGGTATTGCCGTAGGCAGGATAATTTACGGATTATCACAAACCCTAACAAGGCTTAATTGCTCCGTGGAAAACCTTAATGCTACGCTCAACGCCTTTGCGGGTGACAACGAAAAAGAGCACGAGGAGCTTTACGGAGAGCTATATTCACTTCGGGAAAACGTATCCGAGCTTGAAATTAAGCTCGGCCATAAAGATTCGGAAAAAAACTGAAAAAATTCCGAAAAACTATTGCATTTTATTACTTTATATGGTAGAATGCTTACAGTAATACTATGACGGAATGGAGAGTGGGTTTTCGCCCACTCTCTGTTTTATGAAAGGTACTGAAATGGAGAAAAAAAACATCGCTTCAACGGTCCGTGAGCTTATTACCCCTGTGGCTGACGAACTGGGATACATGATTTGGGACGTTGAATACGTTAAAGAGGGCGCAGACATGATTCTGCGTATTACTATTGACAAGGACGGCGGCATTGACATTGAGGACTGCGAGAAAATGTCCCGTGCAATTGACCCCGTTATTGACGAGGCTGACCCTATTGAGACTTCATACAGAATGGAAGTTTCCTCCCCCGGTGTGGAAAGGACTCTCAGCCGTCCCGAGCACTTTGAAAAGTGTTTGGGCGAAAAGGTTGAAGTAAGGCTTTACGCTCCCGTAAACGGACAAAAGCAGATTGTTGGTACTCTCAGCGGCGCAGACGATAAGAGCATTACCGTCACCGTTGGCGAGGAAAGCGTGACCCTTGCAAAATCCGCCGTTGCAAAAGCGGCAACAGTATTTGAATGGAATTAAATTGATAAAATAATATATAAGCAGAAAGGCGATATTTGAAATGAATTCAGAATTCTTTACTGCATTGGACCTTTTGGAAAAGACCAAGGGGATTCCGAAGGAGTATATGATTGAGAAGGTCGAGGCTGCCCTTGTAAGCGCATTCAAGAAGGAATACGGCACGGCAAACGTGAGAATTCTCATTGACCCTCAGAAAAAGGATGTTAAGGTTTACGAGCAGAAAGCTATCGTTGAAGAAGTTGAGGACCCCAAAACCCAGATTTCTCTTGAAGAAGCAAAGCAATTAAGCCGCAAATACGCTTTAGGCGGGGTTGTGGAAACCGAAGTTAAAACAAAGGGCTTCGGAAGGCTCAGCGCACAGGCGGCAAAGCAGGTTATAATTCAGGGTATCCGCGAGGCTGAACGATCCAGCATGATAAAGGAATACGAGAAGAAGCGTGAGGAAGTCATTACTGCGGTTGTTACAAAAACTGCTGACGATTCCGGCGACATCGTTATTGACACGGGCACAAGCGAAGCGGTTCTTCCCTACGACGAGCAGATTCCCGGCGAGGATTTCCGTGTAGGCGACAGAATTAAGGTTTTCGTTACCGAGGTTCGCCGTGACAGCTCCTCCGGCCCCATAGTTACCCTTTCCAGAACGCATCCCGGTCTTGTTAAAAGGCTGTTTGAGCAGGAAATTCCCGAAATTGCGGACGGTGTGGTTATAATCCACGGCGTTGCAAGAGAAGCGGGTAGCAGAACGAAAATCGCCGTATACTCCAGAGACGAGGACGTTGACCCGGTGGGCGCATGTATCGGCGAGAGAGGCAGAAGAATTGCGGATATTGTTGACGAGCTGAGAGGCGAGAAAATCGACGTTATAGAATATTCCGAGGATCCTGCCGAATTTATTGCGGCGGCGCTTTCTCCGGCAGAGGTTCTGGACGTGGAAATGGACGGCGAGAGAAGCGCAAAGGTGGTTGTATCAAACGACCAGCTTTCCCTTGCAATCGGCAAAGAGGGACAGAACGCACGACTTGCGGCAAAGCTTACCGGCTGTAAGGTTGACATAAAGGGCTATTGATATGAAGGTAAAAAAGATTCCCGAACGCCGCTGTGTGGGCTGCGGAGAATCCTTCCCCAAAAAGGAGCTGATACGGGTTGTCAGGGATCCCGAGGGTAAGGTGGCTCTGGATTTCACGGGAAAACAGAACGGCAGAGGCGCATATCTTTGCAAAAAGCTCTCCTGTCTGAAAAAGGCAAGAAAGCTGGGCAGGCTGAAAACAAATTTAGACTGCGAAATCCCCGATGAAATAATGGACGCACTTGAAGAAGAAATCGCCGTTTTTGAAAAAGAAGCCGAAAATGGAGACGAATAAAATACTGTCCTATTTGGGACTGGCGGCGGCGTCCCGCACCGCCGTAACCGGCACGGAGCTTGTTCTGTCGGAGGTCAGGCGGGGAAAAAAAGGCGTCTGCGTGCTCATGTCCTCCGACGTTTCGGAGAGAACGGCAAAGCAAATCACCGACAAATGCACCTTTTATAAGGTTCCGCTTATAAAACTTGCCTGCGACATGTACGAGGTGGGAAAGCGGACGGGCAAAAAGCACCCCGTAGCGGCTGCAGCGGTGACAAATCCGTCGCTGACACGGCAGATACTTAAATGCACCGAAGACAATGAAGTGTAGTATAATCTCAAAGGAAAGGTTTTGACCCAAAGGGTCGAAAAGGTATGACGATATGGCACAGGCCCCCATGTTCCGTATTAATCAGCTTTCAAAAGATTTTGACATTAAAACAAAGGACCTTCTTACAAGACTGGAAGAAGAAGGCATGACGGGCAAAAAAACCATGACGGTTTTGGAGCCCGACGAAGCAAACCTTTTGCTTGATATTCTCACAAAGGAAAATCAGATTAAGGATATTGACGGGTATTTAGGCGGAAAGACCAAAATCCCCACCATAAAGCCTTCAAAGGGTGCGGCAGAGCTTAAAGAAAAGCGCGCCGCAAAAGAGAAAGCAGACGCCGAGGCGAAGGCGAGGGCTGAAGCTGAGGCAAAAGCAAAAGCCGAAGCGGCGGCAAAAGCCGAGGCTGAGGCGAAAGCCAAGGCAGAAGCGGAGGCGAAGGAAAAGGCTAAGGATGCGGCTCTTCTGAAAATGGCGCAGGCGGCAAAGGCTAAGGCGGACGCCGCCGCAAAGGCGAAGGCTGAAAACGAAGCCCGCCGCCGTCAGAAGGACGAGGCGGCAGCCGAGAGAGCAAAGAGAACGGACGAAGCACGCGAGCAGTTCAAAAAGGGCGGCACACAGCCTCAGAAAAATCAGAACAGTGCCGGTGAGGGCGACTCCCGCAATACCGACAGCCTGAAAAAGGCTTCCAAAAGCGTTAACTCCCGCATACAGCAGGCCTATGAAAATCAGAAAAAGCAGTCAGAGGTCCGGGGGCAGGACCGCAGCTTCACGCCCGACCAGTCTACAATGGGCAAGAAGAAAAACGCAGCAGCGCCCGTTAACGAGCGCAAGCGCACAGGCGCTACCAGAATCGTAGACACGAGAGGCGGTTCTGTTGACCTTTCCAAATACGATGAAAAGCTTGACAATTTCGTTACCGACCACAGAAACGAAAATGCTTCAAACAAGCAGAAGCTGAAAAAGCAGAACACAAGAGACAACCGCTCCCAGAAGAACAGAAACAAGGAATCTGCGGCTCTCGACAAGCTGCGCCGTCAGGAGGCTATGAAGGCAAAGCAGCAGCCCCTGAAGGTTCAGATTCCCGACGAGATTTCCGTGGGAGAGCTTGCAAGCAGGCTGAAGGTTACGTCGGCAGAGGTGGTAAAACGCCTAATGATGATGGGTATGATGGTTACGGTAAACCAGATTATCGATTACGACACCGCTTACCTTGTTGCCGACGAGCTTGGCGCAATTGTCTCTAAAGAGGTAGTTGTCACCATTGAGGAAAAGCTCTTTAACGAGGAAGAGGACAAGGAAGAAGCTCTTGAAATCCGTCCTCCCGTTGTATGCGTTATGGGTCACGTTGACCACGGCAAAACCTCCCTGCTTGACGCTATCCGCCACACAAACGTGACCGGCGGCGAGGCAGGCGGAATTACTCAGCACATCGGCGCATACACGGTTAGCGTGGACGGCAAGGACATTACCTTCCTTGACACTCCCGGCCACGAGGCATTTACCGCAATGCGTGCAAGAGGCGCACAGGCTACCGATATTGCAATCCTTGTAGTTGCCGCAGATGACGGCATTATGCCACAGACGGTTGAGGCGATTAACCATGCAAAGGCGGCAGGGGTTGACATTATCGTAGCGATAAACAAAATGGATAAGCCTACGGCTAATCCCGACGCCGTTAAAACCGAGCTTACAAACTACAACCTGGTTCCCGAGGAATGGGGTGGCGACGTTATATGCGTTCCCGTTTCCGCTGTTACGAAAATGGGACTTTCCGACCTTTTGGAAAACATTCTGCTTATTGCGGAGGTTAAGGAATACAAGGCAAATCCCAACCGCCGTGCAAAGGGTATCGTTATCGAGGCGAAGCTTGACCGCGGACGCGGTCCCGTTGCCACCGTGCTTGTTCAGAACGGAACCCTCAGAAGCGGCGATATAGTAATCGCAGGCACTGCGGTGGGACGTGTGAGAGCCATGACTGACGACAAGGGCAAGACCATTAAGGAGGCAGGTCCCTCCGTTCCCGTTGAGATTGTGGGTCTTGCGGAGGTTCCCTCGGCAGGAGACGAATTCAACGCAGTTGAAGACGAGAGAATGGCGAGAACCCTTGCGGAACAGCGCCGCGCAAAGGCGAAGGAAGAAGAATTCAAGGCAAACGCAAAGGTTAACCTTGACGACCTGTTTGCACAGATAAAGGAAGGCGTTCAGGAGCTGAACATTATCGTAAAGGCAGATGTTGGCGGCTCTGCGGAGGCAGTAAAGCAGTCTCTTGAAAAGATTTCAAACGACGAAGTCAAAGTACGTGTCATTCATTCCGCAGTAGGCGGAATTACAGAGGGCGACGTTATGCTGGCGGCGGCGTCAAACGCTATTATCGTAGGCTTCAACGTCCGTCCCGACAAGAGCGCAATAGACTCCTCCGAGCGTCAGGGCGTAGATATTCGGACCTACCGTATTATCTACGAGTGTATTGAGGAGATTACCGCCGCAATGAAGGGCATGCTTGCTCCCGAATTTGTGGAAAAGCTCTTGGGACACGCACAGGTTCGCCAGACTATTCACGTACCCAATGTGGGAACTATTGCAGGCTCCTACGTTCAGGACGGCACAATTACCCGTGCATCTCAAATAAGAGTTGTGAGAGACGGCGTTGTGGTATTTGAAGACAAGAGTTCCTCTCTGAAGCGTTTCAAGGACGACGTAAGGGAAGTTCAGCAGGGCTACGAATGCGGTATCGGACTTGAAAAGTTCAACGACATCAAGGAAGGCGACATCCTTGAAGCGTACGTTATGGAAGAGGTAGCAAGATAAAAACCGAAAAGCCGCCGAAAGGCGGCTTCAGAGTAAAGACAATGCTAATCGGTGCATTGCCGAATTCAGACGGATAACAGAAATAATACTCCGAATCCTCAAATACTTTTTTATAGTTTTTTGGGGTTCTTAGTACCTTTTTTCCAAAAAAGGTACTAAGCGGAGCGTGAGGCAGAGCCTCACATGCCGCTTTGTATGCATTTTGAAGCCGCCTTTCGGCGGCTTCAAAGTAAAAATCCAATCCTTGCCGATAAATTTAGGAGGTTAAAATGAGCAGACTTATGCTTGTCGTCCCATGTTATAACGAAGAAGAATGTCTGCCGGAAACTGTCGATAAGCTAACCGAATGTCTTTGCAGTCTCATAAATAAAGGAAAAATCGATCCGGACAGCGGTATGCTTTTGGTTAACGACGGAAGCCGGGATTCCACATGGGAACTGATAAAATCATTTTTTGAAACAAATCAATACGTATACGGCGTAAACCTGGCGGCAAATTCCGGTCATCAGAATGCTCTGATGGCGGGAATCGAGACGGCGGCGCAAATATGCGATTTTTCCGTCAGTATTGATGCCGACCTGCAGGACGATATAGGCGTTATCGAGGAAATGGTCGATAAGTATATAGGCGGCGCAGACATAGTTTACGGAGTGCGTGGAGACAGATCCACCGACTCCGGATTCAAGCGGTTTACTGCCGAATCGTTCTATAAATTCCTGAAGCTTATGGGTGTAAAGACCGTGTATAATCATGCGGATTTTCGCCTTATGAGCAAGCGTGCTATGGAGGATTTGTGCCAATATAAGGAGCAAAACCTGTATTTGAGAGGTATTATACCTCTGATAGGATATAAAACGGATTCCGTGTATTATTCGAGAAAAGAGAGAACAGCGGGCGAAAGTAAATATCCCCTCAAAAAAATGATTTCTCTTGCGTGGAACGGAATTACCTCCTTTAGCGTGAAGCCTATTCTTTTTATCACTTGGGTCGGCGCCCTTATGAGCGCCTTGTCCTTTGGGGCGCTGATAGTTGTTACTGTTCTCGCCCTGTGCGGTTTCTGCTTCACAACTGCCGATTTCCTGCTGGTCTCCGTTTGGCTTGTGGGAGGACTTCTCATGCTTTCCCTTGGTATTGTGGGACAGTACGTAGGAAAAATCCTGACAGAGACAAAGAACAGACCCAGATACAGAATATCGGAGTTTTTGAACAGGAACTGAAAGGAGCAAAGCTTTGACAAATAAAAAAATATCGCCGAAAGCGCTTTCCTTGTTCGTCTTTTTAATCGGATTTGTTGCGGTTATCGGTCTGTATTTGCCTACGGTTTTGCTGGGCGAAAACGCATTAATTCCGTATGATGACCAGCTTGACGGGGAAGTCTTGGCGTATATGATGAACGCAAAGCATCTTTTCGGCGGCACCGTGCCCGAGCTTTTCTCCGAAAGCAATTCCATATCCTCGCTTACCCCACCTGCGTTTTTCCCTGTGCTTCTTTATAAGGTTTTCAGCCCGTTTGCGGCGTTTATGATAAACTACCTTTTGGTGGCGTTTACGGCGTATGTGGGCATGTACCTTTGCATTAAAGAAATCACGGGAAATGACTTTATAGCGTGTATTACAGCGGTCATTTTCTCAATACTGCCGTTCTATTCCGTGTACGGACTTTCCGTTATGGGACAGCCTTTAGTCCTCTATGCATTCCTTCTGCTGATAAATAATAAAAAAGCGTGGCCGGCTTATGTGATAACAGCATTCTTTGCCATGTATTCGTCTTTGGTGCTGGTTGGCTTTGCAGACGTGGCAATTTTGGGAGCGGCGGCTGTGGTGTTGCTCATTATGAAAAAGCCTCAGTGGAAAAAGGTCGCTATTATGACAGGCATTCTCACAGTAGTTTATCTTGCGGTGAATTACAGACTGATTGCAGATGTTTTCCTGAGCACCGTTGTATCTCATAAAACGGAGATAGCCATTACAGCTTCTTCGAGCACGGTCGCAGACAGCTTTTGGAATTTGCTGAAAAACGGACAGTTCCATGCCGCTTCCGTACATATATATGTTTATTATTTCACCTTGATAGTGCTGGGAATAATGATAGCCGCAGGTAAGAGCATAAAAAAGGTAAGCTCTCGGAGCCGCTTTATCATGTATGGCTTTTCGGCGGCAGCAGTGCTGATAGCCGCCGCTTACGCAGTATATCACAGCACAAAGTTCCTCTCTGTGCGCCGGCTTTTGGGCGGTGTTTTGAAATCGTTTCAGGTAGACAGAGTATACTGGCTGTATCCCATGATATGGTTTGTACTTTTGGGCGTGGGTCTATACGTGGTTTATTCCTTCTTTGAAGGTAAAATAGGCAAGACGCTGATGTGTGTTCTTGTATCGGTGCTTGTGTTCAACAGCGTTTATACGGGAAGCAATATTAGAATTAATAATCTGAAAAGCGAAGGAAAGGTAGGCTCTGTTTATCGTTGGTCCTCTTGGAAAGAGTTCTATGCGGAGGATATGTTCTCGGAAATCAGAGACTATATCGGAAAAGACCAGTCGGAATACCGTGTTGCAAGTGTGGGTCTCTATCCTTCAATTGCACTGTATAACGGATTTTACTGTATTGACGGTTATTCAAATAACTATGATGTGGAGTATAAGCATAAGTTCAGAGAGATAATCGGCGATGAACTTGAGCGAAACGAAAAGAACCGCAGCTATTACGACGAATGGGGTAACAGATGTTACATTCTCTCGTCGGAGCTGCCCTGCCGTGAGTATCTGATAACAAAGGGCTCCGGCTATCATCTGAAAGAATTGAGCCTTGATTATTCCGTAATGCGTGAGCTCGGATGCGAGTACATCTTTTCCGCATTACCCATAGAAAACGAAAGTGCCTTTGACTACATCGAGTTTTGTAAGAGGTTTGAAAGCGAAGATTGCAAATATGAAGTCTATCTTTACAAAATTTCGGATAGCGTTGCCGATGCAGGCTGAAGGAGGGACTGTTAATGAAAGAACTGATTAAAAAGTATAAAGAAGTGCTCATGTACCTTATATTCGGCGGGGCGACCACCTTTGTCAACTGGCTTGTTTATGTGGTTATGGTAAAAGCCGTAACGGATAATCTTACGGTTGCAAATGCAGTAGCATGGGTCATAGCTGTCTCCTTTGCTTTCGTAACTAATAAACTGTTCGTTTTTGAAAGCAAGTCGTGGAAAGTTGGGACGGCAATCTCCGAATTTGTAAAATTTATAGCGGCGAGAGTTGCGACGGGGGTTATAGATATTTTCCTGCCTTCCCTTCTCTTTTCTGCGGGGCTTGACGGAACGGTTTTGGGAATTGAGGGTGCTGTGGCAAAGGCGATAGCCAGTATTGTCGTAATAATTCTCAACTATGTTTTCAGCAAGCTGATAGTTTTCAGAAAGAAAAAATAATCGGACAAAAAGCACACAGAAAAGCTCCTGCGTATTGCCGTAAAATCGGGCAATACGCAGGAGCTTTTGTTTATATATCGTTTTCGGTCAGTCTGCCTGAGCCGCAGTAACTATCTCGTCGAACTTTTCGGGAACAAGCGATGCGCCGCCGATAAGACCGCCGTCAACATTTACCTTTGCAAGAAGCTCTGCCGCATTGGCATTGTTCATGCTTCCGCCGTACTGAATGGTGGTAGCCTCAGCAAGTTCTTTGCCGTAGATTTCGGCAAGAGCCGCGCGGATAACTCCGCAGGTTTCGTCAGCCTGCTCGGGGGTCGCCGTAAGACCCGTTCCGATAGCCCATACAGGCTCGTATGCGATAATAACGTTCTTCATATCCTCCGCAGAAACGCCCAGCAAATCAAGCTTTGTCTGCATGGAAACGATTTCGTTTGTAATACCGTTTACTCTCTCGTCCTTAACCTCTCCAAGGCAGAGAATCACTTTAAGACCTGCCGCCAGCGCCGCTTTTGTACGGAGATTAACTGTTGTGTCGGTCTCACCGAAATACTGTCTTCTTTCGCTGTGACCTATAATTACGTACTCAACGCCTGCTTCAAGAAGCATTTTTGCGGAAATTTCGCCGGTGTAAGCGCCCTTTTCCTCAAAATGCACGTTCTGTGCGCCGATTTTAACATTTGTGCCCTTTGCCGCCTCAACAGCCGCGGGAATGTCTATAAAGGGGACGCAGAGGATAACGTCGCAGCCGTCCTTCCCTGCTGTGAGCTCTGCCGTTTTCTCAACAGCGGCGGACGCTTCGGAGGGGGTCATATTCATTTTCCAGTTGCCGGCAATAACAGCACGGCGAAGTTCTTTTTTCATATCAATTTTCCTTTCAAACCAAAAGGGGCAAAAGCCCCTTTTATAATAATTATTTATCCTGCAAGCAAGCGATGCCGGGAAGCTCAAGTCCCTCAAGGAATTCCAGAGAAGCTCCGCCGCCGGTGGAGATGTGTGTCATCTTATCTGCAAAGCCCAGCTTTTCAACAGCCGCCGCAGAGTCGCCGCCGCCGATGATAGAGATAGCTCCCGAATTTGCAACGGCACGGGCAACACCTATTGTGCCGTGAGCGAAATGATCCCACTCGGAAACGCCCATAGGACCGTTCCAAACAACG
>JAQXKW010000199.1 GCA_029010655.1 Clostridia bacterium
CCGAACTGTCGGTGACAGCGACCGTCACGGTACCAACCCCTGCGGAAAGACAATATTTGCCGTCGGCGCCGACTGTCAATACCTCGTCGCCCGCTTTAACGCTTTCAATTTTGTCATTATCGGAAACTTCAAACTCTACCGTTGCGCAGTAGGTCTTGCCGTTTTCCAGTCCTGTGATAACAGGATTTTCAATATCCTTCCACTGTGCAACAAGTGTAATGCTTGTAACAGTATCATTCGCCGCAAGATCGGAATATTTGGCGTTTGCATTTACGGTCTTATCCTCGCATTTCCAGCCGGTAAATTCAAAGCTGTCCTTTGTAGGAGCAGTAATGCCGGAGAGCACTGTATCCGTCCATGCAACACCTGTTTTATCACTTATACTGCTACCGCCAACGGTGTCAAATTTAACAGTATAACTGTTTTGAGAGAAATGTGCCGTATAGGCTCTGTTACCTGTACTGCCTTTAGCAATGGTAACGGTCATATTGTTTTCGCCGGTTAAGCCTGTTCCGCTCCAGCCGGTAAAGGTGTAGCCGGTCTTTACAGGATTGTTAAGCGTAATTGCATCACTTTCCACATAATAGGTTTCAGGGTTAGTTGCCGTGCCGCCGTCTAAATCATATGAGATATTGTAGGCTTTCGGATTGATGAATTTTGCCGTCAAAGTGATGTCTTGTGTAACGGGTTGGTTGAAATCGTACTTTGTATCGCCGTTGTACCAGCCCGCGAATGTGTTGTAGGCATCATTTATGGGGTCGTCAGGCTGAAGCGCTTTTGCCGTGTTGGTATTGAAAAACCACTGGGGGATGGGGGCAGTGCCGCTGCCACCGTTCAGGTCAAAGCTGACGGTGTGATATGTGCCGCTGACCGTACCGGATGATTTATTCTGAATACCGCCGTAGTAAACGCCGCCGCTGATGGTGCCGTAGTTCGTGACTGCATCGTAGAAAACGGTGCAGCCGTCGGCACTTGTGTTCTTAATTGTACTGTTCGAACCTGCCGTAACCATGCCTTTGATCGTACCTCCGTTTCCGAGAAGGGACGCATCGAAACTCATAGTGACAGCATCCGACTTTCCATTCACTGTTTCTGTGCAAGCCTCAATGGTGCCGCCGGATATGGTAAAAGTGCTAAAGTCAACACGCACGCCTCCGCCATATTTTGCGCTGCAGCCCCGGATGGTGCCGCCTCTCATGGTAAAGGCATTTTCGTTAAACACGCCGCCGCCGAAGCTGGACGCCGCACTGCAGTTCTCAATCACGCCATCGCTCATGGTAAAGTTGCCGATGTTATACACACCGCCGCCACCCCCGGAGGCATAGGGGACTGTCGAGCTGCAATTTGCAATGGAGCCGCCGTTCATGGTAAAGGTATTTTCGTTAAACACGCCGCCGCCATCTGTTGCGCTGCAATTTGTAATGGCGCCGCCGGTCATGGTCATGCTGCCGCCGGCGAAGATATGCACACCGCCGCCTCTCGTTGTTGCGCTGCAGCTCGCGATGGTGCCGCCCTCCAGGGTAAAGCTGCCATAAGCGACACTCACGCCGCCGCCCCGGTTTGCATTGCCGCCGGTGATCACGCCGCCGGCGGGAAGGGAGGCATCGGTATGGGTTGCCGTCGGGCGGCTGTCCTTCACTGTCAGATTGCCGCTGCCTCCAACCGCCATCACCGAACCGCTGCCGGTCATTGAGATCGTATAACCGTTCAGGTCAAGGGTGACGGTGTTTGTCACATTCAGCGTCGTGTCGATGGTATAATCCTTAGTGAGCGTTACCGTGCCGCCGCTGTTTAGCAAGTTCTGCAGATCGGTGGCGTCGTCATTTGCCGCAAATACCGTTATCGGTACGCAGGACAATAACAAGCATATTGCCAATACTATACTCCAAAATCGATTTTTCATTGAATTTTCCTCCTGAAAGATTATGTTTTATTTTAACTTATTCTGTAACAGTACCCGAGGCTCCCTTGTGTAAAGGGAGCTGTCACGAAGTGACTGAGGGGGGACAACCCCTCCGACAAAAATCAAAGATTTTTGCCGCTTCCCCTTACACAGGGGCGGCTACTTTCGGGTTGTATTTCATAATAAAGAGTTCAAGGGCTTCCCTCAGCACGTCTATCTGAGCTTTCAGATAGAACTCATCCTCAAACAGTGCGTAATGAACGCATGCACGAATAAGAATAAAAATCAGCGGCGTGATTTTTTCGTAGGGAATACCCAGCTTCAGCTCCAGACTCTTTGCGTATTCCGTATAACGCTTATCTACGCCCTCAAAGAATCTCTTTCCGTATTCTATGTATTTCGGGTGGGTATAGACCTGATACATAAGCCTGTATTTCTTGCCGTGCTTTTTTGCCGTCCAGTAGGGGATCTCGTCCAAAAACCGCCACAAGTCCTCCACATCTGCGGGAGCCTTCGCCATAAAATCATCTTCTACCTTACTCATACAGTATTCGGTAGACTTAACGATAAGGTCGTCCAGATTGTCAAAATACTGATACAGGCTCGCAACATTACAGCCGCAGGCGTCCGCAACGGTTTTTACACCCACGGAGGAAAGTCCGTTCTCCGCATAGCAGTCAAAGCATTTTTCCATAATCTCGATCTGCTTATGTTTTCGGGCTTCTTCATTTACCGTACGCAAGATATGACCTCCTTTTTTATAATAAAGTAAATGTTCATTTATATTATACTGTTTCTTCTTTGCTGTGTCAAGCGGAAAAAGCAAAAAATAAACGCTTTTTGCATGGCTTTTTTGCGCCCGCCGGCGGCAAAATTCCCCGACCCGATACGGAGAAAAAAGCGGCAGAGTCAACGGTCAAACCGTCAACTCTGCCGCTTTTCCCAATGCGGGCAAGAACTTCAACAAATATAGCAAATAGGTAATTAGTTCAGTTTCTTTGCGCCGCTTTCTTATCAAAGAAAGCGGCAAGACAAGACCTCCGGCTTAGCCGGAGGTCTTGTCTTGCCGTGCGTTCAGCAATAAACCTCGTCGATAATCTTCTGAAGATATTCGCGGGCGTAGTTTATGTCAGCCGTTTGCTGTTCTCCGGCAATTTCACGCTCGATAGTTACGTATCCGTCATATTCAAGTTCGCGGAGCTTGGTGAAAAGAGCCTTAAAATCAACCTTGCCGTCTCCGATACGAACCTCACGCCCCAAATTGTGACCGTTTGTGGGATAAAGTCCGTCCTTTGCATGGATATTCCTGACATACTTCCCGAAAACGTCAAGAGCGTCAACGGGATTTGCCCTGCCGTAAAGGATAAGGTTTGCCGTGTCCAGATTGACAAACAGATTGTCCGTGCCCACCTTCTCAAAGCAGCGGAGCATTGTAACAGGGGTCTCCTGACCGGTTTCAAACAAAAGATTCTGACCGTTTGCCTTGAGATGGTTTGCAACAGTTCTGACGGAGATGCAGAAAGGGGCAAAATTCCCGTCATTGGGGTTTTCCGGAATAAAGCCCATATGGGTAACAATATCGCTAACCCCGAACTTCCGTGCAAAATCCGCACCTGCACACAGCTGCTCCACACGCATCTGCCGGTACTCCGGGGGCACAAGGCCGAGAGTTAACTGACCGTCGTAAAAATCCCATACCTGAGGGCCTCCCCAGCCGCACCAAAATGCAGAAACGGTGATATTGTATTTTTTCAAAAGGTTGCCGATTTTCTCCGCATTTTCATCTGTAAACAGGGCAGGATTCCAGCAGATAAGCTGACAGTTGTCAAAATTCTCGTCTGCAACCTTCCGGAACTGTTCTTCAATGGTATCTGGATTTACAAACTGCACACATACGCCGATTTTCATAATGTTCTTCTCCTAACTTTGGTTTATAAAACTATACCATACGTTCTCCCGTCTGTCAATCCCAATCAGAGCGAAAACGCCCTCCGGGAACACGGATATTATATATTGCAATAGTCGACTGGACAAAAGAAAACCCCAACGGCATTGAGCCGATGGGGCTTTGTAATCTTTGAAATAATACAGCTTATCTCTTTGAGAACTGGCTTGCACGACGAGCTGCCTTCAAGCCGTACTTCTTTCTTTCCTTCATACGAGGGTCACGGGTCAGGAAGCCTGCCTT
>JAQXKW010000200.1 GCA_029010655.1 Clostridia bacterium
CAACGGTTTTTCGGTCTTTATACCGCGTCGCAATCGCCGTCCACAGCGTTTTCGCCGTATCCATATTGCCTGCGCCTTCGTATAGCTCGTTTCTTCCGGCTTTTCCGGTGCAATGATTCATACTCTGCCCGCCGGGTGCTCCGTGCATATCTAAAATCACATAAATGCCGTGTGCTTCGCATTGCTCAAGCAACCAATCCAGTCTTTGAAATCCTGGGTTGTCGTCCGCATTTTCCGTCAGCCATGCACCGTTCTCCGTCATAAAATTACGATACCAAAACGGCACACGCACACAGTTAAAGCCGAGGGATTCTATCTGCGCAATATCCGTTTCGGTGATAAAGTTTTCTTCATAGGTCTGAACGAGTTTGGCGGTCTTTTCTGCGCCGAAGCGTTCGGTCAGAACCGCAAGCGTATCGTAATGCGCCCAATCTTCGGTGTACTCGGTTACAAAGCCCATCCATGTTTCCCACAACAGCCAGTTGCCTAAATTGACACCTTTTAAGACAATTTGCTCACCGTTCTCGTTCACAATATACCCGTCTTTTACAGAAAGCATCTGCATCTCTTTGGGATTCATATGGTTGTAATTCTCCAAAGACCGCACTTCGGGTGTGCAACCGAAAAGCGCAAACAAAAATACGAGCAACAAAAGCCCGGCTGAAATCCGTTTCATAACATTTCTCCTTTTTCGTGCACAACGCACATCAAACCAAAATTCCACGCTGTGTTTTTACTGTAATTTGCAACGGGAGCAAGCCCCCGACCTTACGATTTGTCGGCGTATCGTTCTCATAAACTGCGTTGTAAAAAAACGTGTTGCTCATTATAGCATGTAAAGACGGCGATTGCAACAGGTTACGGCGCGTTTTTATTTGTGTGTTCTTTATCGCCATTTTACTCACAACAAAAGAGAGCCGAAATTCGGCCCTCTCCTTAGATTTTATCAATCCTACTGTAGTAATCAGGGCACATACGGTCCTGTCTTACATACGTGGCATTTCCATGCTTTTACTTTAGCACCGCAGTCCGGACAGGTTGTATCGCAAACAAATGTTTGACAACAGCCCTTACCGTATAACGGTCTGCCACAACGTTCGCAAATCTCATCATATTTATCTGAATATTTCGGGCAACCCGGATCGAAAGCTTTGTATTTTGTGGAATAAATATATACGCCTTCACACATATCCTTACCGCAGTATCTGCAGTTTTTATTTGTTCTTTCTGCCTCACAAAGAGTATGATGTTCTCTCTCATTTATACAGATATGTTTCCAAAACCGCGTGCCGAGGGGTGCGGGTCTCCGGTGGAGACCTCTAAACACCGCAGGTGTTTAGAAGCACCGACCGAGCCGGTAAGCGAGAACAAGTCCTTCTGCCCCTGCCATGAAGTCCGAATTACTTCGGACTTCTTTTATTTTTCTTTTGAACTGCATTATGTATCATTTAATACACAATTTGTCGATTTTTTGTCCTTATCTTTCCCCTGCTGTACTCTGTTTTTCATCATTTTCAATATTTCTATATTAGTAATATACCGTAAAATATCGCATGATTTCGACATGATGGTGTCCCTACAGGTGTCCCTAATTTGTGTCTGAAACACCTTTTTCAGAGATAAAAGCAGCTTTTCCTGAAACTTATTCCGATAAAAATTCAGTTGCTTATCCGATAAATTTTTTCAAAATATCGGATAAGGTCCGAGCGGTATCGGGGGAAATGATTTATTTATAAAAAATTTTTTCGGTTTTATTTTAACGTCTGAAAAAGTTTTTGTTTTTTTGAATTCAGAAAAGCTGATTTCCGCATATCACTATCAAGTGTTTATTCTAATGTTACTCAGATATTATTCAATAAGAAAAGCTACCCGGGCAGATACATGTTCTGCTCGGGTAAAATTATGCTCTGATTAATTTGTATCGGCTCATTACAAGCTCGACAATAACTTCTTTTTTAACTCTCATATAAGGTCATCGATGCATTTACGCACATAATCAATTCAGATCGATCCACAACGCGGGGCGAACAGCTTCGTCACCGCCGTGGACACCGCCGCCGAACCTGCCGACGCCGCCGTCAAAGAGGACAGAGGGGGCACAATTCTGATTGCCGCCGGGCGACCGTAGCCACCACCAGCAGTTACCATAGTCGCTTTGGTCATACGTATTGACATACGCTCCGTTGGCAACAGCATAATCCGTGGGCTTACATTGTCTTGCACTATCGGAACTGAAATACTTCTCCGCTTCCGTGATGCTAAGTAGGAACACCTGATCCTGCGTTGCATTACCGGGATTTGTGCTGTATTTCGGATTCTTATCTGCCGAAACAGTCACCTTGGAAATCATTGCCTTTTCATCGGAGGAAAAGGCAGATTTGATAAAGTCGTTATTCAACCACTTGCGAAGCGTGCAGGTTTCCCAAGTAACATATGCAAGGCTCGTATTGTATGGTTTGCAATCAAGAGCATATTTGCTGATGACAAGTACTTTGCCATCTTTAACTTCAAGAACAAGCCATTCGACGTCTTCCTTACCATTGGAGGTGTTATTGTCTTGTTCGTATGAGCCTAAGAATACATAATCTCCGACCTTAGCAACTTTCAGTTTCTCTGCCTTATATTTATCATAGATAGAGCTTGCTTTATCAGAACTGTCCTTATATCCATCTAAAGCTACCAAAACATTTAAAACAATCACTTGTGATAATGGATGTGAAAACCTTGATTTTGAAGGGATAGAGCGTTCTGCGCTCACGAAGAATAAACGCACGAAAGTATATTACGCACATCCATATAGTGCGTGGGAAAGAGGAACAAATGAGAACAACAATAAGCTGATTAGAAGATTTATTCCTAAAGGTGCAGATATT
>JAQXKW010000201.1 GCA_029010655.1 Clostridia bacterium
AAAAGCGGCAGAAGAAAAAAAGTAATTCTCGACACGGACACCTACAACGAAATCGACGACCAGTATGCCCTGGCATACTGCTATCTTGCAGACTCCATGGAGCTGCTTTCCGTCAACGCCGCCCCCTTCTACAACGACAACAGCACAAGCTATGAGGACGGCATGCTGAAAAGCTACGAGGAAATTCACAAGGTGTTAAGGCTCCTTGATCCCGATTATAAAACCCCTGTTTTCAAGGGCTCGCCTACCACAATAGAGCTTTCCGGCAGTTATGTTGACAGCCCTGCGGCACGGAATATTATCGAGACGGTTAAAAGCTCCGACGAGCCCGTTTACGTTCTGGGAATCGGCGCAATTACCAATGTAGCCTCCGCCCTTATGATTGACCCCTCCATAAAGGACAACATGTGCGTTATCTGGCTGGGCGCAAATCAGTTCGGCGGAAAGCTGGGCGACTACAAGCAGATTGACGACTATATGCGGGACAACAACCTGGGTGAATTTAATCTGGTGCAGGACTACACCGCCGGACAGATTCTTCTCAATTCCGGCGTGCCGCTTTTGCTGTGCCCTGCATGGTGCATAGTTTCCGTGCTTACCACAAATACTTACTGGAACGATCAGTTAAAGGGTCAAAATCCCGTCTGCGATTACCTCTATGAAATAACCGAAAGAATGCATCAGCTTTCCGGCAGAGGGGACGAATGGGTGAGAACCATATGGGACATTGCCGCACCTGCAATTCTTGATATTCCCGAGTGTGCCGAAATTGAGGTTGTTCCCACTCCCGTTTTAACGGACGACAGAATTTATGCATACGATTCCACCCGCCATAAAATGCTGTATCTGAAAAAGATTGACCGTCAGACAGTATATGAAAGCACCTGGAAGATTTTGAAAAATGAACAGTAAAATCATCCTTGCCGCAGATTCCACGGCAACAGTCGCCTCCGTCGCCCTGCGTCGGGGAGGCGAGACGCTGGGCGAATATTTTGTAAACGCCGGAAGCACCCACAGCGTAACGCTTCTTCCCATGATAGAGCATCTTCTGAAAAGCTGTGGGATAACTGCTGACGACGTGGATATTTTCGCAGTTTCTCAGGGTCCCGGCTCCTTTACGGGGGTGCGTATCGGCGCCGCCGTAATAAAAGGACTTGCCTTCAAGGACGAAAAGCCCTGCGTGGGGGTTTCCACTCTTGAAGCTCTGGCTTATAATCTTTCAGGGCTTGAGGGAATAATATGCCCGTGCATGAACGCGCGGAGAGGTCAGGTTTACACGGCAGTTTTCCGCGGGGACGGAAAGGGCGTTGAAAGGCTTACGGAGGATATGGCATTTTCCATTGATGAGCTTTCACAAACGCTGTCCGATTACAGCGAAAAAATATATTTCTGCGGCGACGGCTATCCGCTGGTTGAAAAACTTACAGGGACGGTAACGCCGGAGAATTTGCGGCGGCAAAACGCCGCCTCCGTTGCGGCCGTGGCGGAAAAAATATATAACCGGTCGGAGGACAAGACCTTTCACCCCGATGCGCTTGTCCCCACATACCTACGCCGCCCCCAGGCGGAAAGAGAAAGATTAGAAAGGTTAAAAGCTGAAAACAATGATTAAAAATGTAGCAATCGCCTGTGACCACGGCGGATATGAATTAAAGCTTGACGTTATCCGTCATCTTGAGGAAAAAGGAATAGCATACGAGGACTTCGGCTGTAACAGCACCGAAAGCGTTGACTATCCCGATTACGGAATTCCCGCCGCAAAAGCGGTGGCAGAGGGAAAATTCGACGCCGCAATTCTTATCTGCGGCACCGGCATCGGCATGAGCCTTTGCGCCAACAAGGTTAAGGGTATCCGTGCGGCAGTATGCTCCGACACCTTCTGCGCAAGAATGACCAGAGCGCACAACAACGCCAACGTGCTCTGCATGGGAGCAAGAGTCATAGGGCTCGGCGTTGCGCTTGATATCGTTGACGCATTTCTCGGAACCGAATTCGAGGGCGGCAGACACGCAACTCGTGTGGAAAAGGTTATGGCAGAAGAAAAAGCCGACCGATAAACGGTCAGCGAAAATTGTAATATAACTTACGGCGGGGCTTGTCTCCCGCCGAACAAAAGCGGAGCTATGCTCCGCTTTTGTCATTGCAGGGGGTGCCCCCCTGCTGTGCGGCGGCTTCGCCGTCCGTCTTTCCCCATCTGTCAAATCATCTGTGATATGTATTATTCCCCACCTTTGCCGCCTCGGTGGCAAGCTCAATACATTCCTTCAGATTATCCAAATCAGGTCTGATATGCACCTCGGTGCAACGCGCAGTTGTGTCGGTGCTGTCCAGCTCATAGCTTATAAGCATTGACCTTGCCGTCATAATTCTCTGATACAGAGGCGTGCATACGTGCTCCATCATCATTTCCAGCACGGCGGTCCAATATGAGCCGTATTTGCCCAGTATCAAATAGGCCAGCTTTCGCAGTTCTTTGGAGTCTGCTGTATTGAAATGATCTATCAAATCGTTCCTCAAATGCTGGTCATCCTCGTTTGTGCCGAAGGGCTCGGCAGGGTCTATGGCATTTCTCAGATAATCCCACACCTTCTTGTCAAGAATACGGCACCACAGGCAAATCTCCAGAAATGTGGGCTCGCTTGTGCTTTCCCAGTTCTGAATAGTTCTCTCGCTTTTGCCCATGGCCTTTGCCATGTAAAGCTGAGATACTCCGCTGTCAACACGGGACCTCCTTAAAATGCTTGACGCCACCTCCGAAAAATTCATATCCATATTGGTTATTATGTATCCGTCCTTGTGAATAAGCGACGCTTTCTTTGCGGCTTCGATTGCATCAAGCAAGAAAGCCCGGTTTACCTCAAAATCAGAAAGAACTCCGGCGTTATTGTTGGGACGGCTCAGCTCATAGGCTATCTGTATCATCTCCGCCATTCGGCATCTGCTTTTGAGGCTCATTTGGGAATGGGCGCAGAACATGTCCAAAAGCCCCGACCATTCGCCGCCGAAATCGTTGAAAACAAGGAAGTGTAATTTCCGAATCTCAAGCTGTCCCGCAATTTCGCTGAAATAAACGGAAAGCGCCCGTCTGAAATCTCCGTCGCTTTTTTCGGCACTCAGCCCCTGAAACAATTCGGGCCAGAAGAAATCAATAAAAGATCTGTAGGGATTACAGCCCGTAACCTTAAACCATTCCACAAGAACGGGAAGCGTAGGGGAGCCCTGCCCCATTTCCCACGCCTTTATGGTGCTTTCGGACACTCCTATTTCACGGCTCATCATTTTTCTGCTCAATTTCGCATTTGTTCTGTCTCTTGCAAGCATTTCGGCACAGCGATCCGCTAATTCAATGTTGTAATTAAACATAACCTCACCCTTAATATGTAAATCTCAAAAATATTTACAGTATCATTGTAATATTTCAAAAGCGATAATATTGTCGAAATATGTAATAGGGGCGAAATATTTTCACCTTTTTTTCGGTTTGTTCCGGTGTATGCTTTCGCCTTTTATTTGCGGATTGTTCGTTAAAATCATACAGCATAAAAAATACTGCGGTTTAATTACAGAAAATTACCAAGGAAAAGCACCATTTTGGTCATGCGTTTTGATTTCATATATGATAAAGTGTTATCGGTAATAAAAGGCGCACCCCACGATTGTTTTTCGATTTCAAAAAAGTATAATATTTTAGGAGCAAATTATATGAGACAAGAAACTCAACCTTTTTTTGTAACCAAAGATTATTCCGAAATTCCGGGGCTTCAGACAAGCTCCCGGGATACATACGAGGTACTCAGCTCAGACGGATATATAATCATCCGTTATACAAGCATCGGAAATAAAGGCACGGTTTCGGAGGAAAAGCGATTGAATTCAGTTTCCTTCAACGACGCAAAAAACATTGCCGTTTTCCTGTCCGAGAACAATGTGCGCAAAAGCGCATGGATGGAAATAGTCAACGATTTGTGCGGATAAAAAGATAAGTTACTTGCCCTTCGGGGCAAAAAAACTGCCAACCGCAAGCGGTCAAAGGCTGACGCTTTATCGGTTGGCTTTTTTGCGGTCGGAATTTTCGTTTTTGAAATTCCGGCTGTTTTTTCATGCACGTCACGGCTTACGAAAAGTTTGGGGCAGGCTCAGTTCTGAAAATTAAAGGTTTCCTCGCTTATAAGCGGATAACGGGAAATCGTATCACCGTCCAGGTTTTCCCTGTGCATATCCACCGCCGTAATCTGATGATTGTTGTAGGTGGTGTAGTAATAAATACCCTTGTCCGCATTACAGCAGGAGGTGTAGAGGGTTATCTCGTATTTGCCGTCAGAAACCTCACAGCAGCCTCTCTGCTGGTCAACGGAGCCGAGAATGTGGAAAAACTGGCTGACGCTCTCCGTCTCGGACTCCCCCGAAAGAGAGTGCATTTTCGTATATGCCACACGGATAAAACGGGACTGAGAGGAAAGATCTCCGGGAAGCCCCAGCGCACCCATGCCGCGGCTGTACGCCGTCAGGGGAACGCCCCAGCAGTTTTCGGGCTGTTTGGGAGAAAGGCTCATGTAATTGTTAAGGGCAAACATCTGACTGTCAAAGGGCGGATTGTTTGTAAGCACCCCCACGGGGTTGTCATACACCTTCAGCCCGTCCGCCATAGCTTCCACCGTAATCGCTTCGTCCCTGTCGGCGATTATCCAGTGGAGCTGAGCCGTGGGAAGCTGTTCGCAGTAA
This sequence comes from Clostridia bacterium, assembly GCA_029010655.1. Classification (GTDB taxonomy): domain Bacteria; phylum Bacillota; class Clostridia; order Oscillospirales; family CAG-272; genus Avispirillum. The sequence goes on from JAQXKW010000201.1 coordinate 4,723, forward strand.
GGCTCGTCCAGAATGTTTATGCGGGAAAGGAGACTGCGTGCTTCCTTTACGGACGAGCACTGAGCAAGAATCCACGGGATAAATTCAAACTGCGCCACGTTATCACAGTTTGCATCCGGCTTGTTGTAGCAGGCGTTACCCACAAAATTGAGCCCCGCCATTCCAAGCCCCTTTTCATTTATTCCGTCGTAGAAAAGCGGATCGTTTCCCACCACATGCGCCATACCGATTATGGCATAGTGACTTTCCAAATTCCATGCCTTGCGGAAATTAAGCGGATAATTCCGAGGCATAACCACCACCTCGTCCCCGTAGGAAAACTCGTAGTCAAGGGTTCTGCCGAAGTAAAAATCCCGTGTTTTATATGTAGCTGCCGTACACATTTCAAATTCCTCCGTTTTGTTGTTTTGTAAAGCCTTAGCCGGTTCTTTTATATCATTATTGCCGGCGCCTGTTGTTTATATTCATCGTAGGTTATTATATCACACAGCCTGCAAGAGTGCAAGAAGTTATATTTCCGTATAATTTCATCTTCTGCGGTTTGGTTACGGGCATAAGAAAAACGCCATCGCTAACATCCCTCGACAAAGGAAAGCACCCACTTTCGTGAGTGCCTTACATAAAGAATTAACTGTCTTTTATAAAATTATCAAAGTAAAGCTGTCCTAATCGTTGTACAACAATAGCCGACTTGGTATATAGTTCCTCAAAGCCTTTATCGTCTCCCTGCATGGTTAAATAGTTTCTAAAATCTTTAAAGAAACTTTTTCCATATCCCATAGTTGCCTCAAGCTTTTTATGAAGACTTTCATCCAACGTTGACTCTAATACCCCTATAAAAGCGTCTTCCGGACAGTATGACGATAACAATCTTCCATTCGTATCGGGAGAAACATTGTATCTTAAATTATATTCATGCTCTAATGTCTTGGCAAATAAATACCCAAATGAATTTTCTAATGCCGTTTCTATATCTTCCTGCTTATTCTCTTTTAAGTCGTCAAGAAGCATTTGAGCATTGTGCTTGAACATGTGATAATCGGCTGCGTCAATTTCTCTTTCAAAATCTTCTGCGTTTAATTCATCAACATCATTTAACACATTATAAATCAATTTTGCTCTAATCATCATCGCTTCAACAACGGACTCCGGCATCGCAAGATCATCCAAATCTATCTCTGCCCCTTTTGGATTTTCAATACTAAATTGATACCTTGAATCGTTTGTGATTTTGATGTTTTCAATTCTTCCGTCATCATCAACATCCAAAAATAATATCGCTGCATAATTGTCTTCTTCGTTATATGCAAGCACCAAACACTTAGTGCCGACAGGATACTCCAATCCGCTATCGTCAACACTTGTTATTGTAGCCATATGAGCGAAGTGCTTTGTATCACTATTTTGCTGATTGTCGTATACTGTTTTGAATTTACCAATTACTTCTTCTGTCCCCTTAAATATCTTATCATAGCTGTAAGATATATATTGAGTATTATCGTTTACTACACCCTTTAATTTATTGACTTTGCCTTCTGACATTACATATCTCAACAGCCTTAAATCGTGTTCCAAATCAAAAACAGCACCATCTTGATATTCACCAATTGCCGCATCACCTGATATAATACAAACGCCATCAATTATAGCACCAACCCGAATGTTGTCTAATTGCTCTTCTTGAACAAAATCAATTGCGTGATCAAATTCAATTTCACCGTAGTTGGTATCTGCTACGCATCGAATATACGAAATTTTTTCGTCTTCTCCCAGACCAAATGTGCCACGGTATAACTCTTTCACTTTAGCAGTAAAATGAACATATTTGTCTGACTTGTATTCCTTGTTTTCGTCGTAGGTCTTTTTGTTATGATTTGCCAAGAATGACAATGCCATAAGAGACCCCATTGCTACTCCCCATGTTTTGCCATGTTTGTCTTTTGGTAATGTTTTAGAGTACTCTTCCTCGTTCTTGTAATAATTAATTTCTAAAGGATATGCGATCAATTGTAGCTGTATGTCATCATTATGCATAAATGAGGGTAAAACATCTGCATTTATAATATCAATCGGAATCATACCGGCGCTTCCATCTGCTAAACTCAAAAAGCCGATATGTTCATCGTTCTGCATATCTTTGGGGGAAATGTCAATTCCGGTATGTTTGAAATCCATAATACTCATATTTCCGCCATGGGTATGTATCTTTGAAACAACCATGTTTTTCTCTTCTTCATTGACTTCCAATGATACCCAAAACTCTGAGGTGCCTGTATCTTTGTAAATATACGGTACTCCACTATAGCCCATGAAAGGTTTTCCTTCATGAACTATATATCCTAAAATACTTGTGAATACTTCTTCGTCATCACGTAAAAAGCCAAGCCCCAAATTTTCAAGCATGTTAGCCATGTTTATTCCTCGCTTTCTAAAATATTATCTTATATAATTCATCATGAATTATTATAAAGAAACCTCTTTCGAATTTCAATAGCATATTAGCATATATTTCACAAGAGTATCTTTTTGTTACTCTTGTGAACTGTTATATTGGCGAAGCCGCAATACTTATTGCCTCTTACATATTACTTCTTACTTCCCAAAAATCCCGTGGAATTCTTTATTTTTAGGTAAAAGTGAAGATGTAAGAAGTAAAAATCCCGCCCACTTGCTGAACGGGATTTTTGGAGGCGTCTCCAGTCTGCGTCGCATCTCTTTTTCTCTCGCCTCGGTACACTCGGCTCGGAAAAATCGTGCTTTGGCAGACACCGCTTGTGAAAACGGTTATCAACCGTTTTCACTGCGCTAACCCGGCTTGAACCGCCGCTTCGCTGTCGCTTCAATCAATTGGGTGACGCCTCCAAAGAAAAAACAGCCGACAGGCTGTTTTTTCTTTGGGAAGTTTGAACTTAAAGGCACAAATGAAAAGTGCTGAAAACCTGGGATTTCTTATTATTTCTTAAATATTGTTTTAATCTTGTCAAAAAAACTAAATCTTTCGTTCTTTTGTGAAAA
>JAQXKW010000202.1 GCA_029010655.1 Clostridia bacterium
CCATCAGCGACAAAAGCAGGAAATGAAGTCTCATTCCCACGGAAAATTCCGCCTTGCCGAGAATAGCACCTAACGTACGGGCGTCGTCGCAAAAAAGTACCTTTCCGCCGCACTCCCGTGCCGCACGGCGGCAAAGTTCCCCGTCGTACTCGTCCTGCATAGGCAAAAACAAAGGCAAAAGCCCCTTACTGCTGTATTTTTTGCAGAAATTGACGATTTCAGAAAACGGAAGTTCCTTTTCGTCACGGGTAACCCGAAGTGACACCGCAAAAAATCTTTTTCCCGAAAGCCCCGCCTCCAAAAGCCTAAGCTGTGCCGCACCGTCGGAGGGCAGGCTCATAAGAAACACCGGGTCTGCGGACAGCACCGTTCTTTTTGCGTCCTTGCCCAAACTGCGGGCGATAACGAAGGAATCGGGGTCCCTGACGCTGACGCGGTCCGCCGAAAGAAGCGCCCGTCTCGCTCTCCTGTATCCGCTTCTGCCTTTAAGAGCGCCGATTCCGTTCGCGTAAACGAATACGTTTTTACACAGAAAATGTCCCAGCTTTACTATAAATGTATAATACATAAGGCTTCGGCGGCTTGTCTCATTCTGTAAAAGACTTCCTCCGCCCATTATGAGCATTTTAGCCCCAAGCATGGCACGGACGATCCCCCAAAGGTCAAATCTGCCTATACAGCTTACCCCGTATTTTTTCTCCGATTCGGACTTGTTTTTTGAAATAACGGCAATTCTCGCCTCGGGATTTCTCTCCCTGAGCTTTTCCGTCAGAACGGACAGCACCGCATCGTCTCCCATATTGCCGAAGCCGTAGTATCCGCTGATAACGGCGTCGTATCTGATGACTTTTCTCAATAGTCCCACTCCCTTCACTTAAAGTATTGACAGGGACAGGTAAATCTAAACAGAAATAACTGTTACAATTAATTTATATACAATTCACAAAAAATATAGACATTTTAATATGTTTGTGGTATAATATTATCACAGAGGCGGAAAGTTCCGCCCCGGAGCAAAGAAAGGATGGGTATTGATATGAAAATCACCATTAATGCACGCAAGGTCACGGTAGACAACGATTTGAGACAGCACATCGAGAAAAAGCTCTCTAAGTTTGACAGGCTCTTTCCCGGTGAGTCGGAGGCCACCGTCAAGCTCTCCCGGGTTCGTGACATTGAGCGGGTGGAAGTTACTATTCAGCAGGGACCCTTCCTGTTCCGCAGTGAGGACGAAAGCTCTACATTTATGAATGCCCTGGATTGCTGTATGTATGCAATTGAACGGCAAATCAGAAAAAACAAAACGAGACTTACAAAAAAGCTGCGGGACAACATACGAATCCCCGAATATGAAAGCGGAGACGTAGCTGAGGAGGGAGATTTCCGCATACGCACAAAGACCTTTCATCTAAAGCCCATGACGGTTGAAGAAGCTATTCTGCAGATGAATCTTCTGGAGCACGAATTCTTCGTTTTCAAGGATATTGATTCGGGAGAGACCTGCACGGTATATAAGAGACTGGACGGCGACTACGGTCTTATCGTTCCCGAGAAGGCATAATAAAAAGGACACCGCAAGGTGTCCTTAACCTTAGATATAGGGGAAAATTAGGCGATTTCGCGCCTGTTTGAGCAAAAGAAGTGCTGAGCGTGGCTCAGCACTTCTTTTGTTTCAGTCTCCCAAACTGACGGTAAAGAATCGGTATGTTACACCGCCGCCGTCGTCTGTGGGATACATAACGGAAATTGTGTTGTCGTTTACGGAGCCGTTTCGTCCGTTGGTTACTATCAGCGCCGTAGTTACTCCCTTGGAGCCTTCAAAAATCCTGTTGGCGACAAGTTCAAACTCATAGCTGTCCTCTTTTTGACGCCAGATTTCACATACGTTAGTGCCCGATTGCATTGCCACATAATACAGCCTGCCGTCATCGCCCTCGACCATTCGACCCACATACTCGTTTTTGGAATTACCGAAGGAAATGGGCTTATGATATACCGGTTTGGGTTCCGCGCCCGCCTCGCGCACATCGTAAACCGTATACCACATCTCCCAGTACTTAACATCGTGGTGGTAGTTGCCGTGCATACAGGTGGAGGTCAGCACATGCATATAGCCGTCTTTTGAAATATAGGTGTCTCCGTGGACATTGTTGGAGGTTACGGGGAACAGATTTGCGTACATCTGAGTGTAGTCCGCTTCGGAAACCGTATATCTTTTATAGTTTTCGTCCGCAACGCTGGGGAAATGGAACAAATTAACCTCGTCCCATGCGTAGTTGGCGCCGTATACTATGCCGCTGAGTCCTAGAGCGGAAAGGAGCACGTCACGCCCCGCCACCACATACATTCCCTCGCCGCCGTCGGAGAAGCCGTACAGATAGCAATGGCGGTATGTTTCCAGCTCCTTAACGTATGCACCGGAAAGCCATTTATGGTTTTCATAATCATAATTTGCCCAGGCGAAATAGCCCGAGTTGCTTCCGCCGCAGCACATAAGCGTAAACATGCCCAGGGTATCGTTGAGAATAGGCTGAGTATAGCCCCAGCCGCCGGAAACCGCGCCCGTGTATATATTTGTTCTGGAGGATGTTACATTGTATGTTCCGTCCGCATTGGGCTTTGCAGGGTCAAAGTAAGCAACGAAAGCACTTACATAGTCATTTCCCACAGCATCTCCCACAAGCACATATACAAGTCCGTCTCCGGCATAGAAAATGTTGGGCTTTGAGCTGTGGTTTGCGCTTTCAAAGGTGTAAATGTTTTTGTAGGAGCCGTCGTCCTCAATCTTATAAACATTGCTTTTTACGCCGAGCTGTCCCCAGGAGGTGCCGTTGTCCTCCATGGGAATAACCGCAAAGGTGCCCGAAGGCGTTTCAACCAGTCTTGTTTCGTGGTTGGAGTGAGCCGCAAGCGAAGAATGAGAAACGGGGAGCGCCGTTGAGTCGGAAACGAAAATACCGTCCGAAGACCAACTTGTTGAGGTGTCGTATATAGGGTCGGTCTGTGTAGGATTGCCGTCAAGACTGTCCTGAAAGTCCGCGTCCTTGATTATATTGGTCTTAATATATACAATATACGTTGTTCCCTCGAACCCGAAGTTGTAATATATATTTCCGCCGGGCTGTGACTTATCCCAATTGTCCCGAAGCGCGCTTACTCCGCCGTAAACGGTGCAGTCTACATTATAGCCCGTCGCCTCGCTTACTGCTCTTGCCATACGGCGCCCGAGACTTTCCGATGTTAGAGCATCAAGGCTTGAATACTTAAAGTTCATTTCAATATTCTCACCGCTGCCGCTTACATACTCGTAGTCATTGGCTTCTGAATGCCAAGCCCAATACTCAATCCACGGCACGGAGACGTGGAGCGACCCCTCTCCGTTTTTCTCTCTCAGAATATGCTGATAAGAAAAGGTAAGAGGCTCCACAGGCTCTGTCCCGTCGGTGTTTGTGAAAATAACAGAGTCAATATAGCAGGTGTCGCCCAAAGACGCTGTTTCAAGGTAGTCAAGGCGCAGTCCGGTAACCTGACCCGAAAGACCTGAGATACTGCCCACAGTATACGCTTTGTAGTTGTAGCTGTCATTTTTAGAAAGTCCGGAAGCGGAAAGCGAGCAGGCAGTATCGGCTTCTGTCACGCCGTTGCACAAAAAATAAATTCTCTGTCTGGGCACTCTGTATTTCACATTGGTGGGCAGCTTGAATATAACCACCAATCTGTTAAATTCGCCCGCATAAATATTCTCATCGGAAAGGTCAATATATACGCCCGGATCCATTACCCCTGTTGCGGTGCATTTCAGAGCTTTTTCGTTCTCATCGTAAGAGAAGTCTGTATTCTTGTAAAGAGAAACGTAGTTTTCGACCTTTTGGGCGCTGTTAAATCTGACGACCTTGCCGCCGAAGGCATCCGCATAGCTGAAAGGGGATACTCCCGAAACACCGAGCCCGTTACAGTAAAACCCCGCCTTTGCCGCTTCTCGCTCGCTTGCAATCGCTCTTGCTCCTTCAAGGGTTTCGCAAAGGGCAATTGAGTCAACAAACAGCCTATCGCCTTTTTCCGCTATGGCAAAATACTCAAAGGAAAGCTTTTCTGCCGTGCCGAGGTTTTCGACAGAGCTTATATCTGCAATTATACTGTGATAATATCCGTCTGCCGTATAGTCAATAATTTCCGTGCCTATTCTTCCCGCAATACTTTTGTCGGAATTTCCGTTGTCTCCTGTGGGAATCATATAGGTAATAACCGCATATTTTGCACCTGTGCCCGAAATTGCAACAGACGCCTCAATACCGTTTGAAACTTTTCTGTCAACGGTGAGACATGCGCTGTCAAGTGTGCGGTCGAAAGTCGCAGTTGTATCCCCCAAATCATAGCACGTCTCTGCGGCGAAAACGCCCGTCACAACACGCCTTATAAGGTTTACATCCAAAGCATTAATCTTCCCGTCACCGTTCAGGTCTCCTGTAATATGGGCGTGGGGTGCCAGGTTCCCGTTAAGATTTCCCGTAACCTGGCGTTTCAGAAGATTTGCATCTGTAGCTGAAACTCCGCCGGACTCGTCCAAATCTCCCCGAAGATACTCGTTTAAGACTTCGGTTGTTTCAAGCTTTTCTGCCGCTTCTATACTGCCGAACACCCACATTACCTCTGCGTTTTCAGCCGCAGTCCCGAAGGGCACGGTCTGAGAAAGAATAATCAAGCAAAGAAGTACGGCAATCGGCTTAAAATACGGTTTTTTCATGGGTCAAAATCTCTCCTGAATACTGTAAGTCAAATTCTTCTGAATGCGTCTTTTTACTTCCACGTGGGAATACTCTCAAATGACATTTTCTCGTCGGTGTAAGGGTGTGTAAATGAAAGCCCTGTGCACCAAAGGGACAGCTTTTCGTTATCCTTCGCCCCGTACTTGCCGTCCCCCGCAAGTGGATAGCCGCGGCTTGAAAACTGGACTCTTATCTGGTGGGTTCTGCCTGTGCGGAGCGTTATCAGCACAAGAGCTTTTCCGTCTTTTTTCTCCAAGGTTTTATAATCGAGTAAAGCCTCTTTTACGCCCTTTCTCTCCCCCTTCACAACAAAGCTTTTGTTAATCCTTTTGTCGTGATAAAGAAGATCCCGCATTTCACCCTCTCCCGGCTCGCCGTAAACCCACGCCAAATACTGCTTTTGCCCCTTTGCCAGCGCTTCGCTCATTCTCCCTGCGGCTTTGGAGCTTTTTGCGTAAACCATTATGCCGCCTGTGGCGGTATCAAGCCTGTGGACGGTGAAGATCTCACAGCCGCACGCCGCCTTAAGATATGCCGTCATATCGGGCGCACCCGTCGGGTCGGGCTGAGAGGGCACTCCCGGCTCCTTTACGGCGCAGACTATATTTTTGTCCTCAAATAAAATTTCCATAATTTTCTTTCGTATTTGTATTTCACCTGAAACAGGCGTTATACCTAAAAAGCCCGCTGCGCGGGCTTTTTAGGTATATAAGCAGACACTTAGAACCTTTTTTGGAAAAAAGGTTCTAAGAACTCCAAAAAACTTTACCTATAAATACTCATACGGTGTTTCAGGGAGTTCAATGCTCCCCCGTCGGGCATGGTCTGCGCCGATTTCGCAAATTATTTTACAAGCACTCTGACAACGCCGTCGATTGCGGCAATGTCCGAAAGCTGTGCTTCCGTTGCTTTATTTGCGCAGTCCAGAAGCGCACATGCGTAGTCGCCCTTTGAGCGGCTCGCCATGTTCTCGATATTCACCCCGTCGCTTGACAGAACCGATGTAATCTTTGTAAGCATTTCGGGCTGGTTCTTATGGAGCACCACCAGTCTGCATTCGCCGCTTCTGGGCATGGAAACTGCGGGGTAGTTTACGCTGTTTGTAATATTGCCGTTTTCAAGGTAATCAATCAGCTCGTGAGCCGCCATAACGGCACAGTTATCCTCGGACTCCTCGGTAGACGCGCCCAGGTGGGGAATAGTAATGATTCCGGGGCAGTTCACCGTTTCCTCCGTGGGGAAATCGGTAACGTATTTTGCAACCTTGCCGCTTTCGATTGCCGCCTTCATATCCTCGGCGTTTACAAGGTCCGCACGGGACAGGTTTATAATACGCACGCCGTCCTTCATCATAGCCAGCGTTTCCGCGTTTATCATGTTCTTTGTCTGGGGAGTTGCGGGAACATGAAGCGTAATATAGTCTGCGGTTTTATAAATTTCCTCATAATTTGTCGCGCTGTGCACGCCTCGGCTCAGCTTCCATGCTGCGTTTACCGTCATATAGGGGTCGCAGCCCACAACCTTCATTCCCAGCTCTCTTGCGGCGTTTGCCACAAGACCGCCGATGGCGCCGAGACCGATAACTCCCAGGGTTTTGCCCTTAATCTCACAGCCTGCAAACTTGCTCTTGCCCTTTTCCACTGACTTTGCAACGTCCTCGGTAAGGGAATTTGCCCAGTTGATACCGTCTACGATATTACGGGAGGAAAGGAGCAATGCGGCAACAGCCAGCTCCTTTACGCCGTTTGCGTTAGCTCCGGGGGTATTGAAAACCACGATGCCCTGCTCTGCGCATCTGTCAAGGGGAATATTATTAACTCCCGCTCCGGCTCTTGCTATGGCTTCCAGCTCTGCGCCGAATTCCATATCATGCATGGCGGCGCTTCTTACCATAACGGCGTTTTCGCCGGTGACGTTTTCGCCTACCTCATAGCCTGCGCCGAACTCATCGGTGCCGCAGGCGGCAATTTTATTTAACAGCTTAATTTTCATTTCTTCGGATTTTCCTTTGCAAATTTCTTCATAAATTCAACGAGAGCCTCAACGCCTTCGTAAGGCATTGCGTTATAAATGGACGCTCTCATACCGCCTACGGAGCGGTGTCCTTTAAGGTTCTTCAGTCCTGCAGCACCTGCCTCTGCGGCAAACTTCTTATCAAGGTCGGCGTCTCCCGTAACGAATGTTACGTTCATCATGGAACGGCATTCGGGAACAACAGGTGCGATGTAATAATCCTGGCTGTCCAGATAGTCGTAGAGAAGCTTTGCTTTCTTCTCGTTCATTTCCTTCATCTTTTCAAGTCCGCCGATTGACTCTATCCACTCGTAAACCAGCTTTGCAATATAGATGGAATAGCAGGGGGGAGTATTATACATGGAGCCGTTATCCGCCATAAGCTTCCAGTCCAGCATTGCGGGGGTTTCGGGACGTGCGTTTCCGAGAAGGTCCTCACGGACAATAACTACCGTAACGCCTGCGGGAGCCATGTTCTTCTGTGCGCCTGCGTAGATTACGCCGAATTTTGTAACGTCAACGGGCTCGGAGATAATACAGCTTGACATATCGGCAACAAGGGGAATATCTCCCGTGTCGGGGATATAGTTATACTTCGTTCCGTAAATCGTATTGTTGAAGCACACGTGAACGTAATCCGCATCGGGACGGAAGGTTTCACGGGTGGTTTCGGGAATACGGATGAAGTTTTCGTCCTTGGAGGAGGCAACAGCCTGAGCGTCGCCGTATTTCTGCGCCTCTTTATATGCCTTTGTGGAGAACTGGCCGGACAGTATGTAATCAGCCTTGCCTGTCTTCATAAGGTTAAGGGGAACACACGCAAACTGGGTGGACGCGCCGCCCTGCATAAAGAGCACCTTATAATTATCGGGAATGTTCATGAGAGCGCGAAGCCCCTTTTCGGCTGCCTCGATTATTTCCTCGTAAGCAGGAGATCGGTGGCTCATTTCCATTACCGACATACCTGTGTCGCCGTAGCACACCAGTTCAGCGGCTGCCTTTTCAAGTACGGGCAGGGGCAGCATTGAGGGACCTGCTGAGAAATTGTAAACTCTGTTCATGACAAAACCTTTCGCTTTATAAAAATAGATTAGTAATCATTATACTCCCGCCGACCTGTCAAGTCAAGGGAGATAGGCAAATAATTCGCATATTTTTTCATATTTTTGCAATACTGCGCCCTATTTTTTGCAGAATACGAATATTTCCGGTTGCTTTTTCGGAAAAACCGTTGTATAATTATTTGATACAAAAAAGAAAGGCGCAATATTTATGGTAAAACTGATTAAAGACGGAGTTTTTTTCAGAAACGGACAGTTTTCGTCCGACGGAGACAGAGAGACAGGTCGGCGGGGCACTATTGCCTATTCCGTGCTTTCCTCGCACAACACCTCCGGAGACGGGAAAAATCTAAAAATCAAATTTGACGCTCTTGCGTCTCACGATATTACATATGTGGGCATTCTTATGACAGCCCGTGCGGGCGGTCTGGAAGAACTGCCCCTTCCCTACGTTCTCACAAACTGCCACAACAGCCTTTGCGCCGTTGGCGGCACCATTAACGAGGACGACCACATGTTCGGACTTTCCGCCGCAAAGAAATACGGCGCAATCTACGTACCCGCACATATGGCGGTTATCCACTCCTTTATGAGAGAGATGATGAGCGGCTGCGGAAAAATGATACTGGGCTCCGACAGCCACACAAGATACGGCGCTCTGGGAACCATGGCAATAGGCGAGGGAGGCCCCGAGCTTGTAAAGCAGATTTTGGGCAGAACCTACGACGTGGCAATGCCGGAGGTTATCGCCGTCCGTCTGACGGGAAAGCCCCGTCCGGGCGTGGGTCCTCAGGACGTGGCTCTCGCACTTATCGGCGCAGTTTTCTCCTGCAAGTTCGTAAAGAACAAGGTGCTTGAGTTTGTGGGCGACGGCATTAAAAATCTGCCTATCGAATTCAGAAACGGCATTGACGTTATGACAACTGAGACCACCTGTCTTTCCTCCGTATGGACTACGGACTCCCAAACAGAGCGTTACTTTACCGTGCACGGCAGACCCGAGGCATATAAGGAATTAAAGCCGGCAGAGGGCGCATACTATGACGGAGCGGTCGATATTGACCTTTCAACAATCGAGCCCATGATAGCCCTTCCCTTCCACCCCTCCAACACCTTTACGGTGAGAGAGCTTAACGAAAACGCCGCAGACATTCTCCGTGAAGCGGAGAAAAAGGGAGAAGCCCAGCTTGGGCTGAAGCCCGGAACGCTCCGCCTTGCCGACAAGGTTGACAAAGCCACAGGCAGAGTAAGAGTGGATCAGGGCGTTATCGCCGGATGCGCCGGCGGCATATACGACAACCTTTGCGCCGCCGCAGA
>JAQXKW010000203.1 GCA_029010655.1 Clostridia bacterium
TTCCGTCAAAAAGGCGTTTTCCTACGACGAGGCGGAGGAGATCTGCTCGGAAATAATTACAGAGCTGTATTTTTCGTTTCTGTCGGCGGAAAAAATCTATAATCTTGACGGGTATGTGTGGCGACTAAGCGAGCACGTGTATTCAAAATACGTGGCACGAAAGAAAAAGCAAAGCGGAGTTTCCCTTGACAATATACTTCTCTCATATGAGGACAGGTATTTTGCCGACGACGATGCACTTCTTTTGAAAATCCGCCGTGAAATAACATTTCTGACCAAATCCCGCCGCAAAATCGTTTATTCATACTATTACGAAAACAAAAGCATTAAAGCCATTTCCGAGAGCATGGGAATACCCGCAGGTACCGTGAAATGGCATCTGAACCGAGCAAAAGACGAATTGAAGAAAGGATTTGCAATGGAAAGAAAAATAGGAAAACTGGGACTGCATCCCGTAGAAGCCGTAAACTTCGGACACGGCGGAAATACCGGAGCCAATTTAGGCCCGGAGTTTTATATGGGCGACAGCTTAAATCTGAATATTGTATACAGCGTATACAATGAGCCGAAAACAAAAGAGGAAATTTCAGAGGAGCTGGGGGTATCCCTTGTTTATATCGATGATAGAATCGATTGCCTTGAGAAAAACGGATTTCTTGTAAGAGCACCGAAAAAGCGTTATACAACCTATGTTAAATTCTCTCCCCTCACATATTCTCTTGAGGAGCGGGATACTTTTATGAAAAAGAGGCACGAGATAGCAAGAATTCTCTGCGAAAGCTATGTTCCGCAGGTGAGAAGTGCAATTGCCCAAATTCCCCGGGAGGATATATACGTTCCCGGCGGCAACAGGGAAGTGTTTGAAGCGGCGGCAGTGTTTTTTGCAGTCAGCGAAATGTGTAGCCTGGACGCCCCTTCCGTTGATATTTCAAAATATCGGATAAAAACCACCGCCGGCGGAGAATTCTTTGCATTTGTGGATCTTCGTGACGAATGCTCCGACCCCGAATATAAGCCTCAGTTCAATATTGCAGACTATACCGCATGCGGAAGCATGGTCAGAGCGTCAAATAAATATCCCGTTAGGGCATATTCCTATGATACGAGGCTGTCCTCGCGCACAGGCGCATGGAAGGACAATATGAATGCAGACTTCGAGTATTTGTATGAGGTAATGACCGGCGCAATCCGTGAAGACGCGGCAAATGCGGAAAAGTTTGCAAGACTCCGTTATAAACGCTATATTGCAGAGGACGGCAAGGTCAATTTGACGGTTCTGAAAAAGAAGAGCGACGACTTTTTCGCCATGCTTCCACGTCTTGACGAGGATACAAAAAGGCAGTTTATTGATTTTGCTCTGGAGCATGCCGAAATGGAGGCAAAGAAATATCCCGTACAAATGAGGGATTTTGTGGTGTCGGGCGAAATAAATAATTTTATCGGCACAACGGCGGCAATAATGGTTGCGGATATGCTGTATGAAAACGGTACCTTCAAGCCCCTGACGGAAAACGAGAAGATTACGGCAAATCTTATAGTTTTCTCCGATAAACTGCCGGAGTAAAGCAGAAAAACAAAGGTGTCCCTTGAAATCCCGCATTCAGAGAAGAAGCATTATCTGAAGCTGTCAGTATGGGAATCCACAGCGCTGAAAAAGCAGACCGAAAACAGAGAAAAAGGCACGGCGCATACTTTCGCTGTGCCTTAATTTATATAGGTTAATAAGGTGCGGGAGCAATATTCAAAACTAATTGAGAAAGGGGAAAATTTGTGAAACGCATCAAATTGCTGTTAAATAAAATCAGATTTATGTTTACATATTCTTGGAAGATGGGTCCGGCAAACCTGATTTGCGCTTTCTTTCAAATAATAATCGACACCGCTGAGCCCTTTTTGCTGCTTATGCTTCCCAAGTATATAATTGATGCGCTTGTTTACGGGGCACCTTGGAGCAAAGTATTATTCCATACACTTCTTTATATCGGTGTTTTTGCTTTAAGCAAAATAACTCGATTAATATACAATTCTGTCTCTGCACATATCGTAAACGGCTGTGATATAAAGAACAGTCTGAACTATTTTTCGGATTATCTCTACATGGATTATCAAAATCTTGAAAGTGATGATCTGAGAAATACCAACAACAGAGTTTCCACTACTGTTCGTGCTAACACTTTTGTCTATGAGATATTTGTACAAACTATAACCAATTTTCTTAAATTTATAGGTTATTCATATATTATCGCTTCTCTACATCCGTTGTTAATTATTTTTCTCCTTGGACTTGTGTTGATAAACTCTCTGCTATCCAAAAAATCAGAGAAAATTAACTATGAATTTGAACCCGTAACTGCGAGATTTTCGAGAAAACAGTCATATCTGTTTGGCACCATGATAGGCTTTGACTGGGCAAAAGAAGTCAGAATTAACAAAGCGGAGGAATGGCTTCGCGAAAAACACGGAAATGTATGCAGAGAATATATGAGCGAAAACATGAAGCTGCAGAAAAAGCACCTGCCGCTTAATGTAATATCATCCATAGTTTCTTTTGCGGAAACATTTGTTACTTATGTTTACTGTGCGCTGATGGCGATTACGGGAAGTATTACTATCGGTTCGTTCAGCGTTTATGTGGGGGCAATAGCAAATTTCTCATCGTCACTTAACGCTGTGGTACAGTCCTTTGTTCACAATTCCTATGTTATGAAACGAATTGATGAGTACCAAGACTACCGCAATCGTATAAAGCCCTTTCACGAAAGCACCGACCCTGAAACCAGCCCTGCCCTTGACAGTGCTCCTTCAATTGAATTTGTGAACGTTTCTTTCAGATACCCCAATACGGATTTTGATGTTCTTAAAAATATTTCTCTGAAAATCGAAGCCGGTAAAAGGTTGGCTATCGTTGGCTACAACGGTGCCGGAAAAACTACCTTGATAAAGCTTCTGTGCCGTCTCTATGAACCCACCGAGGGCGAGATACTGTATAACGGGATAAACATTAAGAACATACGCTATAAAGAATACATGGACATTCTCTCTGTCGTTTTGCAGGATTTCAAGCTGTTTGCTTTCCCCGTTTGGGAAAATATCGTTTTGAACCGTCAGATGGATAAAGAGCACTTGGAATACTGTATTGACAAATGCGGTCTTATGAATAAGATAAACTCTTTGCCCAAGGGATTAGAGACTTCCATAGGACGGGAGTTTGACGAAGAAGGAATCGAGTTTTCAGGTGGCGAGGGACAAAAGCTGGCATCTGCAAGGGCACTTTATAAAAAAGGCAAAATCTCCATTATGGACGAGCCCACATCTGCTCTTGACCCTATTGCGGAGTATGAGTTATATAACCGATTTGACCAAATAATTATGAACAACACTGCACTGTATGTTTCACATAGATTGGCTTCTGCCAAGTTCTGTGATAGAATTGCGGTTTTTGCCGGCGGCAGGATAATTGAAGAGGGAACACATGATGAACTAATAGGGCGAAACGGTGTGTATTGTGAAATGTTCAATAAACAAGCGGAATATTACAGAGAGGAGACAGGCAAATGAAAGATTATTTTTCCGATCTCAAAAGGGAAATAAGCAATTGCTTTTTTACTCTCCGTATTTCATGGCAAATAAATAAAGCGTTTTTCTTCATAAAAATACCATTACTGCTTATGGGCGTCATTTCTTCATTCTTCCCCTTAATATTTCTTCGATTGATTTTGAATGAAATACAGGAGGGGCAGAATATTACCAAAGTGCTTATTTATGCCGGAGGGTATGCACTGGCACTGCTTTGTATTAATCTTGCAAACAATCTTTTGGGCATTGTCCTTGACAGGCAAACAAAAAAGACAGTTTACGGAACACAGGAGTTTCTCGGCAAAATCGTTATGCAGCTTTCATATTCCGATCTGGAACAACCCCGAATGAAGGATTTTATACAGAAAGCGCAGAGCAGTAATTTGTTCTTTGAGATAATTAATAACCTGTTTTCCTTTATTTCTTCTTTGGTAACTTTGGTGGGAATGGCAACAATAGTTGTTACCCTTCAGCCTATCATTCTGGCAATGATAGTATTTGTAGTATTGCTTCGGCTTCTTGTCGAAAAGCGAAACCGCAAAACATATGAAAAGTACCGCAATATTTTTACTCCGATAATGCGCAAGGTAGGTTATCTTAACAGTATTATGCGTACTATTGAGTTCGGTAAAGAAGTGCGTATTAACAATCTGCAGGACTACATCCTTGATAAAACCATGGATGTTGCGGACAATGAGTATTTGTATGAAAACAAAGGTCAGGTAAAGGAACTGGCAAAAACCAATCTCTTAGTGGATATGGCAGTAATTGCACAGGAATGTCTTGTTTATATAATTCTTGCCTACAAAGTGTTCTTTGGCGGAATGCCTATCGGCGATTTCTCTATGTATATGACCGGCATAAACAGCTTTACCGGGTGCCTTCAGGGAATCATTTCTTCATTTTCAAACCTCAGAAAAAACGGCGAGTTTTCGGAGGATTTCAGGTACTGCGTTGAAATGTCAAACAAATCAAGGCAGGACAAAACGGTATGTCTTTCCTCAAAAGATATCGACGCTGTGGAGCTTGAGTTCAGAAACGTGTCATTCAAGTATCCCAATACTGACAGAATGATACTTAAAAATATCTCTCTGAAATTAAAGCAAGGCGAAACACTTTCATTGGTGGGGGTAAACGGCGCAGGCAAAACAACTTTTGTAAAGCTGATTTGCCGTCTCTATGAGCCCACCGAGGGAGAAATACTGATAAACGGTATTCCCATAAACACTATTCCGTATGAAGATTATTGCAATCTTCTCGGAGTGGTTTTTCAGGATTTCAAAATATTTGCTTTTTCCGTAGCGGAAAATGTTGCACTCAGTACAAATTATGATATGAGCGCCGTTGAACGTTGCATGGAAGAAAGCGACATTATGAAGAAAGTTGAGAGCTTGCCCGATAAATCGGAAACATTTCTTTCAAAGGAGTTTAATGAAAACGGAATTGAGTTTTCCGGCGGAGAGGGGCAGAAACTGGCTATTGCCCGAACTCTTTACAAGAACCCTCCGCTAATAATTCTTGATGAACCGACCAGCGCTCTCGACCCCATTGCGGAATACGAGATATATCAGAAATTCAGCAATCTTGTAAAAGGGCGGACGGCTATCTATATATCCCACAGACTTTCATCAACAAGGTTTACGGATAAAATTGCGGTATTCTCCGACGGCGAGTTGTGCGAATACGGTAATCACAGAGACCTTTTAAGTGTTGAAAACGGAGTATATAAAAATATGTTTGAAATGCAGGCACAGTATTATGTGTGAAAGCAGATAATGGAAAATCTACCGCAGCACGCAGAAATAGCTTGCAGGGCTGACCATTGAAAAGGACTGCCGTATCGGCAGCCCTTTTTCATATTACCTAAGATTCAACTGTCTGCAAAGCGGCGCTTTCAACCGTGATTTTGTTTATCACGCCCAGCTCCCCTGATATATACGGCTGAGCATACTTTTCGGGTGCATTGATAAAAGTGTCGTAAATGCCGATTGTACGAAGCCAATTGTTATTCTGCTCCTCAGTCATTTCCCATGCGTACGTGTATTTATTCCCGCCGTCGAAAATAACCGTGTAGTAAAACAATGAGTCGCAGTCGAAATAAATATCATCCCATTCAACATTAAGGGCTTTGGCGTCGTCAACCGTCATTTTTGCACGGAGACCCTTTGCCGTTGATACCGTATCCTTTGAAATAATAATTTTTTGCGGGTTTTCATTTCCCGTTACTATCAACAAGGACATTCACTATTTCGTGTGTGCCAACAACAAGGTAGATTACCGAGGAAGCTGTCCCGGCAGACACTATGTCAGAGCAGATGCCATTGAGCAGGTTGTTATGCTTGAGCTTCACCGAATGGCGGAATTCCTTGAATCGGACGAAGAAGCCTTTGCCGAGCTTCTCGCCCAAAAGACCGACAAGGAACTGCTAAGAGAAAAGAAGCACGATGAAGAGGAGCTTCAAAAAGCAATCGTGCGAAACGATACCGTATCCAATCTATACGAGAAACTCTATGAAGACAACGCCACCGGCAAGGTAAGCGACGAATGGTTTATGCAGTTATCACACAAGTACGAGGTAGAACGGTTGGAACTGAAAGAAAAGATAAAAGTGCTCCGTCAAAAGCTTTCCGAGTGCGGACAATGCGAAAGAGACCGTGAAACCTTTACCTCAGCAATCCGCAGGTTCATGAGAATGGACTCCCTGACCGCACCGCTGCTGAGGGAACTTATAGACCACATTGATGTGTTTGAAACAGAAGGCACCGGCAAAAGCCGAACACAGAGAATCGTAATCTACTATCGCTTTGTCGGGTATGTGGAAATCCCCGAGGTATCTCAAAAGAAGCGCATCAAAGCAGACACCCGAAAAGGCGTTGCAGTGGAGTATCTCACCGAGCCGCTACCGGCATAGCAAAAGAGCAGGCATCCCGCCTGCTCCGTAAATAAAACCGTATCAAGACAAAAAAATCGAGTATTCATAAGTGAAATCCCTTATGAATACTCGATATGGTGCGGATGTTCTTAACCAACCTGAAATTCATATCATAAATCCGGCTGAAGGCTCACATATTTCCCCGTGCATTTGCCGATTTGCTTCCTCCTCGATATGATTATATCACAATATCTTAAGGAGGCTAATTTTTATGGAAAAGTACAAATACGATGAAGGCAACG
>JAQXKW010000204.1 GCA_029010655.1 Clostridia bacterium
AGAGCCGATCTCAGCCTTCCCGAAAACAGAAAAGCGCTTGAGGAAAAGGTGTCGGTTGAAGACCTTCTCTCCTACTTTGCCTTCGAGATTTACTGCAATAATCTGGATTGGCCGGGAAACAACGTGGAAATATGGCGATATTCCGGCGAAAGCACAGATGGGCTCCCCTATTCGGACGGACGGCTTTATCCCCTCGCTTACGATTTTGACAAAGCGTTTTACAGCCCTGCGGGGTACGACAGCTTTGTAAGTCTTCTTGACCCGGAGACAAAGCAGGATAATGTGCTTTACTGCCTCATGCGCTCTGAGGAGTATAAGGCGTATTTCGTAAACTGCCTTAATTTCATGCTTTCAGGCGCCCTGAAAGCGGAAAATGCGCTTAATACATTGGAAGCTTGCAACGAAAAAATCGAGCTTTACGAAAACTCGGAGCTGTTAGAGAAGCAGATCTCAGGCTCTCTGGGAGGGGACAGAACAGGGGCGCTTGAAAATATAGCGGACTTTATTCGGGAAAGACCTCAGGAGCTGAGAGACAATATATCACGGTATTTCGGCTTTGAAGAAACCTATACTCTCACCGTGGAAACGCCGGAAAAGGGCTGTACCGTCACCTTTGACGGCGGAAGCATCAGTTCACAAAATCAGAAATTTTGCGGCGAGTATTATTCGGACTGCCCGGTAACCTTTAATGTGTCCGTGGGAAGCGGATACGAATTCGTTTCATGGACCGTCAACGGTATAGAGGTAAAGGAAAGAACTCTCACGGTTGACAAAGCCTTTATAGAGGACGGTAAGGTTCAGGTGTCGGTAAGTATTAAAAGGTCGCAAGAATCCTGCCTGATTATCAGCGAAATATCGGCGGCAGGCTCCTCCGATTGGGTGGAGCTGAGAAATGCGGGCGGTGAAAGCGTAAGACTCAAAGAATACAGCCTGACCGTAGACCCAAATGAACCGGAAATGTACCCTTTGCCGGATATAACTCTCGGCGAGGGTTCGGCGCTTTTGCTCCAATGCAAAAACGACGCCGTTTACGGCAATTTTCTTATGAACTTTAATCTTCGGTGCGGAGATACCCTCTATCTTTACCGAAACGGAAGCGTTTCGGATAAAATGACGGTGGTACCCATGCAGAAAAACGAAAGCTACGGCGAAAGCACCGCAACGGGGCAAAGGGTGTATTTCAAAAATCCCACCCCGGGGCAATAATTTGAGCGGCTAGCGGCTGGCAGCTAGCGGCTAGTTGGCGGCGTCAAAGCCGCCCACAAGGGGGACGCGCAAGCGTCCCCTGTCATTGCGAGGGTGCGTAGCACCCGTGGCAATCTCTAATAACGATTTGATGGCACCTTTGACCGTTGCACTGCACCCCACGGTGTCATTGCGAGGGCGGCGTAACGCCGTCCGTGGCAATCCTTACCGGGGTGATTGCTCGTCTTGATGTAGAAGGTTATTTGATTGCCGCTTTCACTATTTCGGCATCATAATGATGCCGAGGGGAGGGAGTGGGGGTCAAGCAGATTACAGCCGCCCCGACTAGTAAAAGCATTAGTAAGGATTGCCACGACGGGCAGAATGCCCGTCTCGCAATGACAGCGTTAGTTCGGTGCATAGACGGGCGGCAACGTCAAACCCGTAGGGCGCCGTCTTGCTCCCGCCGTTTTGCGTGGGATTTGCGATATTAATAATAACACAACAAATCCGGCGGCGAAGCCGCACAATAAAAGCGGAGCATTGCTCCGCTTTTATCATTGCATACAATAGATAAATATACTTAAAAAGCCGCTACATGAGCTTTTCGTCGTAATGGGCACGACTGCCGCCGATAAACTTGGGACGAACCCTTGCGGCAGTAATAATTGCCTCGCCTATCTTTTTTGTAGGCAGGCGGACGGGCACCGCAACGCTTTTCAGGTGCATTCCGATAAGGGTCTGCCCGATGTCAATCCCTGCGTCTGCGGCAATGCTCTCAAGAACTACGGGGTCCTTCGCTCCGTTGTAGGCGGCAGTTGCAAAGGAGCCGCCCGCCTTGGGCTGTGGAACTGCGTTTACGGGAGAGGCAAAAGGAACAGCCTCCCTCTCCGTCACAACCGCACGGTTTAAGTGCTCACAGCACTGCGCCGCAATATAGATTCCTTTCGGTGCGAAAACGCTTCTAAGACCCTCGTATAAAGCCACGGCAACCTCGGGAACAGAGGAAGTGCCGATTTTCTCACCGCATACCTCGCTTGTGGAACAGCCGATAATAACCGTCTGCCCCGCCCGAAGTCCTGCCGCCTCGCAAAGCTCTTCGGCGGCATCGGATGCCTGTTTTTTTATTTCCTCGTACATAATTAACTCCGTTCTGCCGCCCGAGGATTATTTCCGGCGGGCGGCATTATATTTTTTATACCTTAACAGTATCTCCCAAAGGCAAAGAATAAATATAAACCTCGTCAAATTCTCTGCCCATCATCTTTGAGCATACGTCACGGTAAATTTCAAGCTGACGGCGGTGCCGTGACAAAAGCTTCTTTTCCGAAAGCTCCCGATTTTCAAGCTCCTCGCGGCTCAGCCTGT
>JAQXKW010000205.1 GCA_029010655.1 Clostridia bacterium
CAAAGGAGAGTGCTGGAATTTTTGCGTGAGGTGCCCTTCGGCGTCAGAAAAATGTGCGAGGAGCCCGCAGGGCTTGTTCATACCTCCGACAATATGGGAATTATTAAAACATTTGAGGACAAAATTTGCGGAACTTTGTCCGTCAGGAGTATAAGCACCGAGTCAAGAGACGGGCTTGCCGAAGAAATTTCGGAACTGGTGAAAAAAGCGGGAGGACAAACACGCACCTACGGCGAATACCCCGGCTGGGATTACAAAAAAGATTCCGCACTTCGTGAACTGATGTCGGGCGTATATGAGAGAATGTACGGAAAAACGCCGAAAATCGACATAATTCACGCAGGGCTTGAATGCGGCGTTATTCTTTCAAAAATGCCAAGCCTTGATATAGTTTCCATGGGGTGCAACCTTTGGGATATACACACTCCCGACGAAAGAATGAGCGTTTCATCGTTTATGCGCATGGGAGAATTTGTTCGTGAAGTATTAAAGGAAATAAAGTAATGGTAGAAGAAAAGCTCCTTTGTGACGGGACAAAAATTTATAAGATTTGGGAAGGCATGTATTCCGCCGAAATATTAACGTACGGCGCAATACTTAAAAGCCTTTTTGTGCCCGACAAAAACGGAAAATCGGAAAATATCGTCTGCGGCTTTGATACCGTGGAGGATTATAGGAAAAGCGGCGGATATTTCGGCGCTGCCGTGGGCAGGGTCTGCAACAGAATAGGAAATTCCCGCTTTGTCCTTGACGGCAAGGAATATATTCTGCCTGCAAATGACGGCAAAAATCATCTGCACGGCGGACCCGACGGCTTTTCAAAAAGAATATGGGAAGCCCTTGCGGGCGAGGACTTCGTGGAGCTTTCCCTTGTAAGCCCCGACGGGGATATGGGTTATCCCGGAAATTTGAAGACCTATGTCCGTTATACGCTGAAAAACGGCAAATTAACCGTTGACTATACTGCCGAAACGGACAAGCCCACTCCCGTAAATATGACAAATCACTCATATTTCGACATATGCGGCGCATACGGCGGCAGAACAACGGAGGCAGAGCTTAAAATCAACGCAAGGGAAATTTGCCTTGTTGATAAGGGGCTTATCCCTACGGGAGAGCTTGCTCCGGTTTCCGGAACTCCTTATGATTTTACGGCTTCAAAGCCCGTGGGACGGGATATTGACGCAAAAGACGAAATGCTCCGCTTTCTCGGAGGATATGATACAAATTACTTTATCGACGGGAAGGGCATGCGTGAAGCGGCAGTTTTATCCGACCCCGTTTCCGGCAGAAAAATGACGGTTTTAACTGACCAGCCCTGCGTTCAGCTTTATACCGCCAATTCCGTGGGAAAAGACGAGCCTCCGTTTTCCGGCGGGGTGACGCAGAGCGTTCACAGCGGAATATGCCTTGAGACCCAGGCAATGCCCGACGTCGTAAATCACCCGGAAATCATGGATATAATACTTCGTCCCGGAGAGGAGTATCACCGCACAACGGTGTTCGATTTCAATGCTTAAAGAAATTCTTTCTGAAAAAAAGCTGTTTATTTTCGACATAGACGGAACAATAACCGATACGGAGCCGCTTCACCGTCAGTCATACGACAGAACACTCCGAACCCTTTGCCCCGGGCAGACCATGGAGCATGAGGAGTTTCTCAAAAATTACGTGGGAAGCTCGGAAACGGTCATATATAAAAGAATGAAGGAACTGCGGGGGATAGATTTCGACGACGAACTGTTTTTCAAAACAAGAATTGAAAAGCTCTTTGAAATCGTCCGTGAAAAAGGGCTTGAAACAGCCCCTTTTTATAAACAGCTTGAAAGGCTTTTTCCCCACAGAAAATTCATTGCGCTGACAAGTCAGCGCACGTCGGTGCTTGACAGATTCCGTGAGCTGGTTGATTACGGCAAAATAGAGGAATTTATATCTGTTGCGGACAAGCCCTACGGCAAAAAAGAGGTTCTTGCCGATACGGTAAAATACCTCGGTTATAAGCAAGAGGAATGCGTGATTTTTGAAGATTATTCAAAAACCCTCCGTGCCGCAATGGAAAACCGCGTGTATGCGGTGGGAGTGCGGCACACCCTGAACGCTCTCACAGACGACGACTGCGACGCGCTTATTGATATTGATAAAGAAATATAAGGGGGAAATATGCCTATACAGACATACATTACGGCGGCTGCGGCAGCAGCATTCATAGCATTTTTAATTTATCTCATATTCGCAAGCCCTGACAAAAAAGCCGAAGATGAGACGGCCGAAACGGAAACTGACGAGCTGCCGGAGCCTTTGGCGGTAAATGCTGTGGCGGCGGAAAAAACGTGCGGAACGGAGCACATGGGTAATCCCTATATATCATCAACGCTCCATAACGAATGCTACTGTGTAAAATTCCGATGCGATGACGGCGAGGAAAGATACTTTCAGGTAACGCCGGAGGAATACGAAAAAATACGGGAGGGCACACGGGGACTGCTCGTTTACCTTGACGAAACCTTTTACGATTTCGATACCAATCCCGATCTGTGATACAAAGAATACCACGGGGGACAAAAGAGCAGGTTTCTTAGGGACAGTTATCTAAAACTTAAAGAAATTTTGCACACAAAATCAATGCTTTTAGCAGTATACGAAAAACTACCCGAAAAAGAGAAAAACAAATCTCTTTTTCGGGTAGTTTTTTCAGTGATATTCTTTGCTTCGCAAAGAGTGATATGCTTGCCTACGGCAAGCGTGATATTGAAACCTGCGGTTTCAGTGATATTTTATTCGCCGTCAAACTGCCGCAGGCAATATAACTATGCGTAGCATAATAAAACTGCTTTAGCAATATCACTCGCCATAAGGCGAATAAAACTGCCCAAGTGTCCTTTAGGACACTTGGGCAATTCCCGTGGTATTTTTTTATCTTGTCCGAATATATATTACTGTGAAAAGGAGGAGAGAAAGCAAATGGAAAAAACAAACTTTTCGGAAGAATATGCAATAACCTATCTTCCCCAGCGAATTGCCGTGTCCGTCAGAAAAACTGCGGCGCTGTATAACGGAAAGATAAGCGAAATCAGACTTCGGACATCGTGTCCCGTTTACATTACGGCGGGAAACAAAAATGTTTCCTGCGGCGTTGACTGCACGGCGGAG
>JAQXKW010000206.1 GCA_029010655.1 Clostridia bacterium
GGTGCTTTTTTTATCGCCTTCTTCTGCTTCTCCGCTTTTTTTTGCCCGAAATAAGCGAGGCGGCAAGATACCCTGCCATTGAAACCGGCAGCATAATGCAGAGGATTATAATGTTTTCTCCCGTTATCTCTCCCGTCATGGATATAAGCAGAATTGTTGCACATATAATCAGCGAGCAGATTATTCCGTGCATAACCGCCCCGTGAAACCGCCTGACGGCGCACCCTGCAAAAAATGCAGAAACAAAGAGACTTATCTTTGCCGCAAGGCTTGTAAACCCAAGGGGATTTCCGCTCATATAACAGATAAAGGCAGAAAGCGTCATAAGAAATGCGGCGCTGACAATCCATAATACCAGAGCACGAGGTATTGACCTTAAATCACCGATGTAAGCTTTTTCCATAAAAAAACCTCCCGGAATATCTAATACATTATATTCCGGGAGGTTTATTTTTATGACTTATTTTTCCGATGCTTTTACGTCAACCTTGCTGATGGCTGATTTCAGAATACGGATTTTTGTTCTTTCCTTGCTTGTTTCGATAACGCAGGTTTCTTCTTTGATGGAAACGATTTCGCCGATAAGTCCGCCGATAGTGGTAACTTCATCTCCCACGGCAAGGTTGTTTTTCATCTCAGCCGCTTCTTTTTCCTGTTTTTTCTGAGGTCTGTAAAGGAAGAAATAGAAAACAGCTACCATAACTACAACAAGAATTATTGTACCACCGTAAGTGCTGAAGAAGCCGGCCTGTGATGTGCCGCTTGCAGGTGCGGAGTCAAGTAATGCTCTGAAAATATTCATTTTTTTCTCCTTTGGAAAAATTTATGATAATATTATATACTAAATGCTCGGAATAATCAATACTAATCGGACAATTATATGTGTAAAAAATTTTCCCGAATGTTATTGACATACGCATACGGCTTTGATACTATGACTCATGTAAGAGAATTTTTTTGACCTTGGAGGGCAAAAATATGATTTTATCTGAAAATTTTGAAAGCAAGTATCAAATCATCTATTCGGGAGAGCCGGAACCTACGGATTTGACCGCCGCAAGAGAGCTTAAAAAATACATTTCAAAACTCAGCGGCGCCGTAATTCCCGAATTCCGTGATACCCGAAAAGAAATACCCTGCGAAATAGTTGTGGGGTACACAAACAGAGGCGGCTACACGGACGGGGAAAAAGACGAGCTTGGAGACGAGGGCTTTATTATCCGTACGTCGGAGGAAAAGCTATATATTATAGGCGGTAAAAGAGGCGTTCTGTACGGCGTATATTCCTTCCTTGAGGATTACTGCGGCGTCCGCTTTTATACCCGTGATTTTGAGAGAATTCCGGAAACAAAGCGGCTGGAAATTCCCGAAATCAAGTGCGACAAACAAATTCCCGTGTTTTCCTACCGCAACTCCTGCTGGTATTCCCAGAACACTCCCGACATCAGCGTTAAAAGAAAGATGAACGGCGGACACTGCAAGGAGGGAACTTTTACCGAGCAATCAGGCGGAAGCGAGGAGTATTACGGAGGCTTCTGCCACACTATTTCCGCTTTGGCGGAAACGGGAGATATATGGAATCAGCCCTGCCTTACCGATGAAAAGGTTTACAGAACCGTGGCGAAAAACGTTCGGAAAATCCTTACGGAATATCCGCAGGCAAAAATCGTTCCAATTTCACAGAACGACGGTACGGGCGGTCAGTGCAAGTGTGAAAAATGCAGGGAGATAAACGACAGAGAAGGAAGCGAGGCAGGCACAAACGTAATGTTTGTAAACAGAATTGCCGAGGAGCTTGAAGCGGAATATCCCAATGTGGTTTTCGACACCTTTGCATACAATTACACACGTGTTCCTCCCAAGTATATCCGACCGAGACATAATGTGGTTATAAGGCTGTGTACCATTAACAGCTGCTTCAGGCATTCCTTTGACGAATGCTCTGAAACGCCCGGATACCCGCCCACAGGCGCTTCCATGGCGGATTATCTGAGAGAATGGCACAAAATTTCCGACCACCTGGCAGTATGGAATTATGATACCAATTTTACCAACTCCGTAGTTATCTATCCCAATATACAGGCTATGAGAAAAAATGCACGCTTCTTTGCCGAAAACGGCGTTGAAAGCGTGTTTGAGCAGGGCTGTATTTCAAGTCCAAACGGCGAATTCGGCGAGTTGAAAGGGTATCTTAACGCAAAACTCCTTTGGGACCCTTATATGTCGGAGGAAAAGTATAATAAGCTAATCGAGGAATTCTTAAGGGATTATTACGGAAAGGCCGCAGAGCATATTCAAAAATTTATAGATTTAACTTATGCCGAATCGCATGACGGGCATATGAACGTGTATTTCGACGACCCTACCGATAAGGTTTGGTGCAGAGACGGGAAGACTTGGGCTGCGGGAAGGCATCTTTATATTGAGCGTGCATCAAAAATGTTCGACGACGCCGAAGCGGCGGCTGATACGGGCTTTCACCTTGCAAATATCAGGCGCACCCGTATTCAGCTTATCGATTATATTGATTTCAGCCTTCGCCATGATATAGATGAAACCGACGATGAAAATTTGATAGCTGAGCTGAAAGAGAATATCGTGAAGAATAACAAGCTCCGCTACGAATACATGAAGCGGTACGGAGTTAGCTCAAACCGTGAGTTTAACGATCTTGAAACCGTGGGAGACCCCGATTACTCAATACACGGCTTGCTTTGGTGAAAATCGAGCTGTAAAAGAAAAATGGATTATAACCTTTTCATGGGTTATAACCCATTTTTTCTTTTCGGTCGGCTTTGTGTCCGACCTTAACCGATACTTATGAATTGTACTCTGTTTCGCGGCTTCTGAATAAGAGAGAAATGCACCAAAGACCTGCAAGAGCCACTACCGTGTAGATAATTCTTGCAAGCACCGCATCCTGTCCTCCTGCTATCCATGAAACAAGGTCAAACTGGAACAGTCCGATAGAACCCCAGTTGACCGCACCGATTATCACAAGTATCAATGCGATTCTGTCAAGTATCATAATATCAAGCCTTTCGGAAAAATCGGGGAATATCCCCGATTTATTATACCCCGAACAGAAGTAGACTATTAACGGCAAATATATGTTGCAATTTCGGCAATAGTATCAAACACGGGAACACAAAACCCTTCCAAAACCTCTCTCGACATAAATCCGCCGGAATACAAAACGCAGTCGCAGCCGATTATCTGAGAAACGGCAAAATCGTGGTCGGTGTCACCCACCATAATTGCCGGAAATATCTCCTGACGGTTTTTTGATTTAATCCAGCTTTCAGCAATATGCGCCTTACTGACTGCGTACACGTTGTCACAGCCGAGTATTTCGTCAAACATTTGAGAAATTCCCAAAGCGTCTGTCTGTTTTGTCAGCATATCAAGCTCGGATGCTGATAAAATGATCTGCTTTGCACCGCCTTCCTTTATTTTCAAAAGTGCTTCCCATATACCTTCGGAAAGCGGTGCGGAAAACATATTTGCGGTGTAGTCCCGCACCCATTCGTCCGCAGGCACTTCATAAGGCTCATCTGCAAAATCCATGCCGAGCCGTCTGTAATAGTCCTTTACGGGAAAGCAAAACAACCGCCTTAAATCGTCAACGGAGGAAAGGGTGGGCAAATTTCGCTTTTTCAGCACCTTATTTATTGCATTCATGCTGACGGCTGTGTCGTCAAGCACCGTGCCGTTAAAATCCCATATAACGTATTTATATTTCATGAATATTTTCTCCGGTTAATAATTTTTAATTCATTAAAGGTCGGGGTCAAGCAGTATTCTGCATATACTTATAAAAAAGCGAGGTGCATATGGAAATACTGATAATTATAGCCGCCGTAATTTCTTTTTCAATATTAAACGCAGATGTGGGCGGACATTTTCCCCCGCCGCTCCCCAAGGACAGGGAAAGGGAGCTTTTTCGCAGTCTTTGCGAAAAAAGCGGCGACAGAGACGAGTCAAGAAAACTGCTGATAGAACACAATCTTAGACTGGTAGCCCATATTGTAAAAAAATATTATTCAACAGCGCCGAAGGATTTTCAGGACGATCTGATTTCAATAGGCACAATAGGGCTTATAAAGGCCATCGACACCTTCAATATTGAAAACGGGGCAAGGTTTGCAACTTACGGCGCAAAATGTATTCAAAACGAGATACTTATGTTTTTCCGCTCAAAAAAGAAAACGCAGAACGAGGTATCAATATTTGAAACAATAGACACGGACAGGGACGGAAATCCGCTGACCTATATGGACATAATCAGATGCGACGATACCATAGCCGAGGATATACATATAAAAAATCGGGTAAAGGCGGCAATCCGCTATATAAACAGCATGCCTGAGAGCAGGGAAAAGACGATTATAGTTATGCGCTACGGGCTTGACGGAAAAGCGCCCCTGACACAGCGTGAAACTGCGGAAAAGCTGGGCATTTCCCGCTCTTACGTTTCAAGAATAGAGAAAAATACCCTGCAAAACATAAAGGAATATATTTGTTCCACCAACAATTAAAACGGGGGAACAAAGCGTTCCCCTGAATTATTTTTTTGAAAGCTGAGCCTTAATGGCGTTAAAGGATTCGTCGCTTATATCATGCTCAATGCGGCATGCGTCCTCTGCGGCGGTTTTTTCGCTGACGCCCAGGGACATAAGGTATCCTGTCAGAACGGTGTGCCTTTCATATATTTTTGAGGCAACCTCAAGACCTGCGTCCGTAAGGGTAAGATAACCTCCTGAGTTCATGTTTACATATCCGCCGCTTTTCAAAAGCCCTATTGCACGGCTGACGCTTGGCTTTGAATAGTTCATATATTCGCTGACGTCAATGGACCTGACAGCCCCGGAACGCTGAGAAAGAATATATATTGTTTCAAGATACATTTCGCCGGATTCCTGCAAATTCATGATTTACACCACCTCTAAAAAAAGAGTATACCACATTTTATATATATTTTCAATAGACAGTTTTACAGCTTGCCGCCGTGTAGCCGAGGCTTCTCAAATACTGTGCCGCAAGGCATGCTGACGCTTCATTTTCAAATACTCCGAAAACGGAGGGTCCGCTTCCGCTCATCATGGCAAATACCGCGCCGTTTTTATACATTTCCTCTTTAATCTTTGCGGCGCAGGAGTGGCGGGGAAGTATCACTTCTTCAAATATGTTATAAGCATGCCTTAAAAGCTCCGCCGTATTTCCCGTTCTGACGGCCTCCAAAACGGCGGAGGCGTTTCCGTGTCTGTATATCAGCCCTTTGTCAAACTGTTCGTCAATCAGCCTGTAAGCCTCGGGGGTGGACACGCTTTCACCGCCTTTTGCTATAACAATATTAAGCGCGAGCTTTGATTCAATAGGCGTGATTATCTCTCCGATACCCTCGCACAAGGCACAGCCCTGCGCAATGCAAAAGGGAACATCAGCGCCAAGCCTTGCGCCTAAGGACATGAGCCGTTCATCTGACAGCACATTATCATAAATGGAATTAAGAGCCGTGAGAACTGCCGCACCGTCTGTACTGCCGCCTGCAAGCCCTCCCGCAACAGGGATATTTTTTTCTATACTTATTTTTGCGCCGCCTTTTATTCCTGTTTCGAAAAAGAATAAGGAAGCCGCCTTGTATGCAAGATTATTATTGTCCGTGGGCAAGGTCTTATCCGTACAGGAAACGGAAATTTCCGTGTCTTCCGTAACGGTAACTTTGTCAAAAAGCGAAACGGTCTGCATTACGCTTTTAATGTTGTGATAGCCGTCATGCCGCTTTCCCGTAACGTCAAGATATAAATTTATTTTTGCGGGTGCAAGTATTTCCTTTGTCATAATTTCTGTACCAGCTTCAGGATCAAATTCTTTTTGATAAATACGGAATTAATGGGACAAAGCTCCTGACAGCAGTAGCATTTAATGCACTTTTCGTGATTAATCCTTGCTTTTCTTTCAATAATCTCAATGGTGTGAGCAGGGCAGGACTGCGCACATTTTCCGCACCCTATGCATTTTTTTCGGTTGATTTCCGGGTGCGGGCTGAAAAATTCTGCAAATCTGCCGCCGAAAATATTGGGGAGCTTTGTCAGTATGCTCAGAGAATCTGCGTCGGGTACAACAACATCGTCGGTTATACAGTCCTCTGCGCTTTCTCCCAAAGTAGTGAGCTTATCAAAGCTCTCGGGGCAAAGTCCCCTGCGCTTTGCATCGTTAACCGTGGGAACAGTTCCTTCAAAATCAAGAAGCTTTTCTGCCGCAAGATCAAGGCAGAACGGGGAAAGGGAAGTCATCAGAATTCCGAAATTTCTGGGAGTGCCGCCGGTAGGACCGTTGCCCTCCATTCCCACAATACCGTCGCAAACAGTTATAACCGTTTTTTCCTTGCAAAGCATACTGCAAAGGTCTACGAGCATTTCGCAAAATGCGCCGTGTTCGGGAAAACGGGCGTGCATTTCAAATTTTTCGATACCCGGTATTACTCCGAAAAAGTTCTTAACTCCGCAGCTCATTTTAGTAAGGGAATGAGTTTTCAGCTTGCATATATTCACAATAACATCGGCGTTTCTTATAGGGTCAATAACATTAAAGCTTTTGCATCTGACGCCCTCGGGAAAGCTCATTGTGCCGGAGCCTGTTTCGCAGTTGAGAAAAATCCCTTCGTCGTCTGCAACTGCTTTTATTCCGCAGCCCTCGTAGTGGGCTTTAATCGTGGACTCAACATAAGGTCCGCCGTAGCTTTCCGCAACAGTAATACTACCGGCGCCCAGCTTTTTCAGACAGCGCACACAGCCGCGAACCACCTCGGGGTGGGTTGTGGCGGCATATTCCGGCGGCTTGTTCATTACAAGATTGGGCTTTATAACTATATTTTTGCCGCCGACGGTTTCCTCTGTAATGCCGCAGGCGGAGAATTGCTTCAAAAGAAGCTCTGTTATAGCTTCAAAATTATATTCAAGGCATTTATTCAACGCCACATTGCTGTATTCCATAAAAACTTCCTCCGATATGAGTAATATATCATATTTCACGCATTTTTTCAAGATGTTGACAATCATTTTGGGGAGATGTATAATGTGAGTAAAGACAATATAAAAACCGACAGACAGAAAGGCAAGGTGTTTTTCGTGAAAAAACTGCTTTTATTAATTAACCCCGTTACGGGAAAAAGAGCGCTTGAAGACGATCTTATGCGTATTATAGATATTTTTTCTCAGGGGGATTATGACACTACCGTTCACCTGACAAAAAGCGCTGAGGATATGACAGATACAGTAAAGAACGAGGGTGCAAAATACGATGTGGTTGTCTGCTGCGGCGGCGACGGCACGTTAAACATGGTTTCCGGCGCAGTATACAGCGGAAAGGTAGATACTGTGGTAGGCTATATTCCCGGCGGCACTACCAACGATTTTGCAAATACAAGAAACATCAGCACGGTGGTTACGGGAGCGGCACAGCAAATAGTTGAGGGTCCCGTCCGCGATATAGATTTGGGCTTTCTTAACGGTCATTCGTTTATTTATGTGGCGGCCTTCGGCATGTTTTCCGAGCTTTCCTATCTTACCACACGTGAGAAAAAGCAGAATATGGGCTATGCGGCATATCTTTTAGGCGGAATAAAATCCTTTGCCCAAGCAAAGCCATTTAAGCTTCGCATAGAATATGACGGCCAGGTTATGGAGGACGAGTTTATATACGGAATGGTCACAAATTCAAGGCGTGTAGGCGGTATGCAATTGCCCATTATAAAAAATGTTCTGTACGACGACGGGGAAATGGAAATAACCCTTGTAAAACAGCCGAAAAATCCTGCCGACACGCAAAAGCTCATAAACTGTCTTATAACTCAGCTCGCGGACGAATATATGGTATATTCCTTCAAGACCTCCAAAATGAGGATTACAAGCGACACGGAGGTCCCGTGGTCACTTGACGGCGAATTCGGCGGCTCCCACAAGGAAATGAACGTGGAAGTAAAGGGCGCCGCAATAAAAATGAAATTCTGATAAAAAAAGTGCTGCCGTGAAAGCAGCACTTTTCACTTTATTGCAATAATAACTTACTCTGCAAGTCTCTTTTCCAGAGCGGCAAGCTCCTCGTACATTTCTGCGGGAACGTGATCGCCTACAAGCTTGTAGAATTCCTTAATGTTTTCAACGTCTGCAAGCCAGGATTCCTTGTCTACGGTAAGCAGTTCCTTCATAGTGTCAAGGCTGATGTCAAGACCCTCAGTGTTGATGTCCTCTGCCTTGGGAATATAACCGATAGCGGTTTCAACTGCGTCAGCCTTTCCTTCGCAACGGTCAAGAATCCAGAGAAGAACTCTCATGTTGTCGCCGAAGCCGGGCCAAATGAAGTGACCTTCATCGTCGGTTCTGAACCAGTTTACATGGAATATCTTGGGAGGATTGGGAATAACCTTGCCCATCTCAAGCCAATGCTTCCAGTAGTCGCCCATGTTGTAGCCTACGAAGGGACGCATTGCCATGGGGTCGCGGCGTACTACGCCGACTGCGCCGGAAGCCGCAGCAGTAGTCTCGGAAGCCATGATGGAACCAACGAAGGTACCATGCTGCCAGTTAAAGGACTGGTATACCAGGGGAGCGGTCTTTGCACGTCTGCCGCCGAAGATCATAGCGGTTATCGGCACGCCTGTCATGCTGTCAAACTCAGCGGAAACGCAGGGACAGTTCTTTGCGGGAGCGGTAAATCTGGAGTTGGGATGTGCGCCGGAGGTGCCCACCTTGTCGTTCTTGTCGTACTTGGTGTAATCCCAAGGCTCGCCGCGCCAGTTTTCCGCGTTGTGAGGAGGATTGTCGTTAAGACCTTCCCACCAAACGGTGTTGTTGTCAAGGTCGTGGCATACGTTGGTAAAGATTGTTCCCTTGCGGGTAGCGGCAAGAGCGTTGGGGTTGGACTTGTCGTTGGTGCCGGGAGCAACGCCGAAGAAGCCGTTTTCGGGGTTAACAGCCCACAGTCTGCCGTCGGAGCCGACTCTGAGCCATGCAATATCGTCGCCTACGCACCATACCTTATAGCCCTTATTTCTGAATACTTCGGGAGGAATAAGCATTGCAAGGTTGGTTTTGCCGCAGGCAGAGGGGAATGCGGCGCTGATATACTTAATCTCGCCCTCGGGATTTTCAAGACCGAGAATAAGCATATGCTCGGCCATCCAGCCCTCCTTGCGACCCAGATAAGACGCAATACGGAGTGCGAAGCACTTCTTACCCAGAAGTACGTTTCCGCCGTAGCCGGAGTTTACGGACATAATGGTGTTGTCCTGAGGGAAGTGAACGAT
Source organism: Clostridia bacterium (assembly GCA_029010655.1). GTDB lineage: Bacteria > Bacillota > Clostridia > Oscillospirales > CAG-272 > Avispirillum. The sequence goes on from JAQXKW010000206.1 coordinate 9,308, forward strand.
ATATCTGTTTTCCTCGTCAAGATCAGCCTTTGCATGCAGACCCTTAATATAATCGGGGCTGTCACCCAGAGCGTCAAGAACGTTCTGTCCAACTCTTGTCATAATCAGCATGTTGAGAACAACATAGATAGAGTCGGTAAGCTCGATGCCGTATTTTGCAAAATCGCTTCCAACAACGCCCATGGAGTAGGGAATAACATACATGGTTTTGCCCTGCATGGAGCCTGTGTAAAGCTTTTTCAGCCTTGCATACATTTCGTCGGGATCAACCCAGTTGTTAATGTTGCCTGCTTCTTCCTTTGTGGGGGTGCAGATAAAGGTTCTGCCCTCAACTCTTGCAACGTCGTTTACGGCGGTGCGGTGCAGGTAGCAGTCAGGGAGAAGCTCCTGGTTGAGCTTGATGATCTCGCCGGTAGAGCAAGCCTCTGCACGGAGAGCTTCAGTCTGTTCGTCGGTTCCGTCGATCCAGACAATTTCGGCAGGCTTTGTCATAGCCGCCATTTCGTCAATCCAGGAAAGGACGTACTTGTTTTCTGTCTTCATAGAATTTATCTCCTTTGATTAATTATTATTCAAAACAAATTTCGCTGTATATTATAATATCATCAATTTGTCAAGAATGCAAGTTTTTCACCGGATTATTATAAAAATTAACAATGTCTTAATAAAACAAATGTTTGCAATTTCGGAAATAATATGATATACTGCTTTTGAGGTGATTAATATGACTCCGTTAACATACAGAGAAAAGCGTGTTCTTGACTATATTTCCGCCCGGTTTTCGGAAACAGGGTATTCCCCCAGCGTCAGAGATATAAAAGACGCCGTTGGGTTCAAAAGTACGGCAACCGTATATGCGTACATAGAAAAACTGATTGAAAAAGGGTATCTGAGAAAGGACGCCAACAAGAGCCGCTCCCTGAGACCCGAATCGTCAGCTCCTATTTACAGGGTGCCTGTGCTGGGCACGGTAAGGGCGGGTCAGCCTATTTTGGCGTACGAGGAATGCGACGGTTTTGTTTCATTTTGTTCCGACGGCAGGAGATTTGCCCCCGACAGCCTTTTCGCTCTGAAAATAACGGGCATGAGCATGAAAAAAGCCGGTATTATGGACGGCGACACGGTTATTGTCGAAAAAACCTCTTATGCCGAAAACGGCGAGATTGTTGTGGTGCTTTTAGAGGACGAGGCAACGGTAAAAACCTTTTATAAAGAAAACGGACGTTACCGCCTTCAGCCGGAAAACGACGAGCTTGAGCCCATATTTGCAGATGAGGTAGAGGTTCTGGGCAAGGTAGTTGCCAACGTGAGATATTACTAATAACATTCAAAAAGACCCCTGAATTGGGGGTCTTTTTGACTTAAAAGGAAATATTAAACAGTCTCTTTGTGTTTTCAAGGGTGGCTTCGGCGCATTCTTCCTCGGAAACACCCAGAAGGGGAGCCATTACCGACAGGCTGTGAAACATGTAATCCGAGCGGTTTACCTCGCCTCTGTGGGGAACGGGGGGAAGATAGGGACAGTCCGTTTCAAGAAGAATTCTGTCAAGGGGTACTGCACGGCAGGCGTCCCTTACTTTTTCAGCATTCTTATAGGTAAGCGGTCCGCCGAAGGCTATATACCAGCCCATTTTTACGTATTCTTTTGCAGTTTCCGCACTTCCGCTGTAACCGTGCATAACGCCCATAACGTCAGGGTGCATTTTTATCATTTCAAGAGTTTTGCCGTGTGCGTCCCTGTCATGAACAATGACGGGCATTTTCTTTTCCCCGGCAATTGACAGCTGACGGTCGAAAACCTCATGCTGCAAAGGCTTTGCAATATCCCAATGGTAGTCGAGACCGATTTCGCCGACTGCTACTACTTTTTCGTGCTCCAAAAGCGCACAAATTCTGTCAAGCGTTTCGTCAATATTCGCCGCATAGTCGGGAGCGTCCTCCGGGTGAAGTCCTGCCGCCGCATATACGTTCTTATATTTTTCCGCAATAGCGATTGATTCAAGACAGCTTTCGGGGTTTGTTCCGCAGTTAATGAACCCGACGACGCCTGAAGCAAAAGACTCCTCTATTGCTTTTTGGGCGCCGCCGATTTCATCAAATCTTGAGTCATTATAATGAGCGTGAGTATCAAACAGCTTTAACACAGCTTTGCACCTGCGGGGATTGCATCGTCAACGAGGAGCAGATGAAGCTTTTCTTCGCCTTTCTCCGTATGAACTGCGGAGATAAGCATTCCGCAGGACTCATGTCCCATCATTTTGCGGGGAGGCAGATTAAGAATAGCAACGGCGGTTTTTCCTACAAGCTGTTCGGGCTCATAATATTTGTGAATTCCCGAAAGGATAGTTCTGTCCTTTCCCGTGCCGTCGTCCAAAGTGAACTTCAAGAGCTTGTCACTCTTTTTTACAGCCTCGCACGCCTTAATCTTTACTGCACGCAGGTCCGATTTGCAGAAGGTGTCAAAGTCTACGTTTTCCGAAAGCAAAGGCTCCGTTTCAAGCTCGGGCAGAGCCTCTTTTTTCTGCTCCTTGGCAATTGCCTCAAGCTCTGCAAGAGCTTTTTCCGCATCTATTCTGGGGAAGAGATTTTCGCCCTTCTTCACGCTGACAGTCTGTGAAAGGGAGCCCCATACGTTTGCCTTTTCCCATACTCTGCACCCGTCGCATGCGCCGATATAATCGAAAATCTTTTCGGCAGATTCGGGAATAAAGGGCGAAAGCAGGGTAGTGCAGATACGAACGGTTTCAAGAAGATTATACATAACTGCGGCAAGACGGGGCTTTTTTCCTTCATCCTTTGCCAGAGCCCAGGGCATTGTTTCATCAATATACTTGTTCGCTCTGTTGATAACCTTAAATACTTCCTCAAGAGCATTCTGGAACTGATAGTTTTCCATTTCTGCTTCGTATTTGTCACGGAGAGTTGACGCAAGACCGATTAAGTCATCATCCGCCGTGTCAAACTCTTTTTCTGCGGGAAGAGTTCCTCCGAAATATTTTTCAACCATTGCACAGGTTCTGGAAACGAGATTTCCCAGATTGTTGGCAAGGTCAATATTGATTGTGTTTATCAGCAGCTCATTGGAAAAGTTTCCGTCCGTGCCGAAGGGGAAGGTGCGGAGCAAAAAGAATCGGAGTGCGTCTACGCCGAAATGCTCGGCGAGAATATACGGGTCTACAACATTGCCCTTGGATTTTGACATTTTACTGCCGTTAATTACAAGCCAGCCGTGACCGTAAACATGCTTGGGGAGGGGAAGCTCCATGCTCATAAGCATAGCGGGCCATATGATAGAGTGGAAACGGACGATTTCCTTACCCACAAAGTGAACGTCCGCAGGCCAGTATTTATCGCAGTCGTCGTATTTATCGTTAAGATAGCCAAGCGCCGTCATATAGTTGAACAGAGCGTCAACCCAAACGTAAACCACGTGTCCGGGGTCAAAGTCAACGGGAATACCCCATGAAAAGCTGGTACGGCTGACGCACAGGTCTTCAAGCCCGGGCTTTATAAAGTTGTTTACCATTTCGTTGACACGGGAAGCGGGCTTTAGAAAATCGGTTTCTTCCAAAAGCTTTCTTACAGGCTCCGCATACTTTGAAAGACGGAAGAAATATGCTTCTTCTTCTGCGTCGTGAACTTCACGTCCGCAGTCGGGACACTTTCCGTCAACAAGCTGGCTTTCCGTCCAGAAGGACTCGCAGGGGGTGCAGTATTTTCCCTTATAGGAGCCTTTATATATGTCTCCCTTATCGTACATTTTTTTGAAAATCTTCTGAATGGATTTACAATGATAGTCGTCCGTGGTGCGGATAAATCTGTCATTGGAAATGTTCATCAGCTTCCAAAGGTCAAGAATACCTTTTTCGCCCTTGACTATGTTATCAAGGAACTCGATAGGTGTAACACCTTTTTCCTTTGCGATATTTTCAATCTTCTGTCCGTGCTCGTCGGTGCCTGTCAGAAACATTACGTCATAGCCGCAAAGTCTCTTGTAGCGTGCCATGGTGTCTGCGGCGACGGTACAGTATGTGTGACCGATATGAAGCTTTGCAGAGGGGTAGTAAATTGGTGTGGTTATATAGAATTTTTTCTTTTCCATATTTTTCTCCGAACTATGAATTTATCTTATTATAATTAATTATTAACAGGAAATCAATCGTCATTTTCAATTTTCAGCAATTCTTTATATAAAATTCCTTTTGCAACGCCACGGTCCTTTGCCGCCGCCTTTATTGCGTCCATTTTGCCCAGACCGGAATCTATATACATCTGAACATGCTCTTGAATATCTTGGGGATAAGAGGATGCGTCGGAATCCTTAAAGCCGCCCTCAACCACCAGCACATATTCGCCTCGGGGCTCTTTTGTTTCATACAGGGCAACAGCCTTAGAAACGGTAGTTCTGATTATTTCCTCATTCAGTTTCGTCATTTCACGGCAAAGTGTGATTTTTCTGTCGCCCATGTAGCTTAAAATATCCGAAAGAGTTTGTCTCAGCTTGTGAGGGGCTTCGTAGAAAATCATGGTCCGCTCCTCGTATTTAAGACTCAAAAGTCTTTCACGCCTGTCAGTTTTATTGGTGGTAATAAAGCCTTCAAAGGTAAATCTGCCGGTAGTGAGCGCAGAAAGGGCAAGTGCGGTGACTGCCGCACAGCACCCGGGAACGGCGGTTACGGGAATATTCTTTTCGGCGCATAGCCTTACAAGATCCTCGCCGGGGTCGCTGATTGCAGGCATTCCTGCGTCCGTTACCAATGCGCAGGACTCTCCCGCAAGCAGTCTCTCTGCGATATATTCTCCCCGCTCCCTTTTATTGTGCTCGAAATAGCTGACAAGGGGCTTTGAAATGCAGAATCGGGACAACAGAAGTCCTGAATTTCTCGTATCCTCTGCGGCAACGAAATCTACCCCGGACAGTACCTTCAGGGCTCTTTCCGACAGGTCGGAAAGGTTGCCTATTGGAGTTGCCACAAGATAAAGGGTGCCGCCGCAAACTTTATTTTTTTCGGCGTTCATGTCCGTATGTTTAAGTCCGCTCATTTGAAAAGATGCGAAAGAGAGCACGTATCGTACACTTTCTGCATATCCTCCGTATAGTCTCTTGTTCCGCTTTTATAAATAATAAGCGGTCTTGAATGTATAAGCGAGGGGTTAGCCCCCTTTTTGCTCTCGCAAAGCACAAGGCAGGGTGCTGACTCCGTGTCGGGATATACCGTAACCAGCTTTTTGGGCTCAAGTCCGTTTGAACGAAGGGAAAAGAACAGGTCGCAAAGCCTGTCCGCTCTGTATACGGTATAGAAAAGCCCGCCGTATTTCAGAAGTCTTGAGGCTGCGGCGCAAAAATCGGAAATTGTTCCGTTAATCTCACGGCGTGCCGCGTTCATTTCAGGCGAAAGATTTCCTGCGCCCCCTCCTGCGGTCATATAGGGAGGGTTTGATATTACCGTGTCAACGCATCCGCCGGTATCCTTTTCGGTCAGGTTGCGAATATCCCCCTCAATAACGGTCATTCTGTGGGAGAGATTATTCAACAGCGCATTTCTTTTTGAAATGTGGGCAAATCTGGGCTGAATTTCAGCCGCATACATATAATCAATCTTGTTTTTTGTAAGGCAGAGAAGGGAAGCTACGCCCGTTCCGCCGCCTAAATCAATTCCTTTACTGCCTTTTTTAACAAAAGCCGACAAAAGATAAGCATCCGTGCCGAAGGTAAGTCCGGATTTCAGCTGTATCAGGGAAAGATCTTCGTTTATATAGTCAAGCCGTTCGTCCGGCAAAAGCTCAATATTTTTCATATTCTCCGAAAATGTCAAAAGGGTTGCCTTATTTAGAAAAAACTAAATAAGGCAACCCCGACCTATGTTCCCTGATTACTCAGCTTTGGGTGCTTCAACAGGGCATGTGCCTGCACAAGCGCCGCAATCAAGACACTTATCGGGATCGATAACGTACTTGCCGTCGCCCTCGGTAATAGCGTCAGCAGGACACTCAGCAGCGCAAGCGCCGCATGCGATGCAATCATCGGAAATCTTGTAAGCCATTGTTTTTCCTCCGTAAAATAATCTGTATCAGGTCGGATTTTGTCCGATAAACTGACTTGCGAAGTAATTATAACACATATTTTTCAGTTTGCAAATACTTTTTATGAAAAATATTAAAAATTATTCGGGAATATTTTCCTCATCGTCGAAAGTGTCTTTTTCTTCGGCGTTTGCACGTTTTCCTTTTGCAAGAATTACCTTCAGGCTGTCCCTGTGGTATACCTTTATTATTTCGCCGGCTTTATCCGGAAGGGAAACCTTGCAAAAGCCCGAAAGGGGAGATATTTCTTTAACAAATCCCACTCCGTCGGGGGTCTGCACCTTTGAGTCCACGGGAGGGGTTCTGGAAAGCTCGTCTTCGTAAACTGCGCTCTCGTATTTAAGACAGCACATTAAACGTCCGCAGGTGCCGGAAATTTTCGAGGAATTAAGGCTGAGGTTCTGTTCCTTTGCCATTTTTATTGATACCTGGCCGAAATCGGAAAGGAAGGTGGAACAGCAGAAGGGTCTTCCGCACACTCCTATGCCGCCCATTAATTTGGCTTCGTCACGTATGCCTATCTGCCGCAGTTCAATTCTTGTGTGGAAAACGCCCGCAAGATCCTTTACAAGCTCTCGGAAATCCACACGCCCCTCGGCGGAGAAATAAAACAGCAGTTTGCTGTTATCAAATGTATATTCGGCTTCAATCAGCTTCATGTCAAGACCGTGCTTTGCAATGAGCTGAAGGCACTGGTCAAAGGCGTTCTTTTCAAGCTGCTTGTTGGATTCGTATCTTACAATGTCGTCCTTTGTTGCCGCACGCTCAACAGGTCTAAGTGGCTGAACCACTTCTTTGCCGAGGACGGTTTTGTTGGCAAATGCAACAGTACCGTATTCGGTTCCCCTTGCTGTTTTTACGATAACCGGGTCGCCAGATTTGAACTTGAGCCCTACGGGAGAAAAATAGTATACCTTTCCCGCATCTCTGAATTTTACACCTATAACCTCGACCGGCTCGTCGGGTGCGATTTCCGGCACGCTGTCAATATCCTTGTTTGTCTGTTTGTCCATAATAACCGTTCTTTCTGTATTTTATGCCGCCGATGCGGCAAGATGAGTGAGCACTAAAGTAATGTTTGCATTGGAAAGGGAAATATCCTCGCTTGCTTTCACGATGCTGTCAAAAAGTCTGACCAGCTTTGCAACAGTAACGCTTTTGCAAATCTCCGACGCTTCGGAAACATCTGAGTAGAAAGTAAACGCTTTTCCGCCGTTTTTATATGCTATAAGATCCCTGACGGCTGACTGTATAAGGCGGAAGAACAAGTCGCACTCTCCTCTTGTCAGCTTTAAGGAATTAACAAATACTATGCTTTCGCCCTTTCTGCCCGTACACAGCTTTTTTACAAAAGCAGATGCGTTTTCATAAACCTTTGACGATTTATCGCCGTTTCTTACAATTTCTGCCGCCGCACCGAGAGAGCCTGAAGCGAGAGTTGCGGCACTTTTCAGCGTTTTTTCGTCAACGGCTTTGAATTCAGGGCTGTTTTGCAGATTTTTGAAAATAATATCCGGAGAAAACAGCTCCATTCTGAGGGTGACCGCACGGCTTCGTACGGTTTCCAATAGCAATGCGGAATCGGTGGTCAGAAGCAGAAAAACCGCATAGGAGGGAGGCTCCTCAAGGGTTAAAAGCAAAGCGTTTTGAGCGGCGGGGGTCATTTTCTCCGCCTCTTCGATTATGTAAAATTTATAATCCGAATTTTCGTTGGGGCTGTAATAAACCGTTTTCAGCATTTGTCGGACTGATTCAACGGAGATTGTGGCATTTTCACCTTTGTTAAGATAATATATGTCCGCAAAAAAACCGTTTTTGATTTTTTTGCAGTTTTCGCATTTGCCGCAGGGAATATCACCCGATTTTGCAGTGCAGACAAGCCCGTTTATCATAGACATTGCAAAGGTGTGCCTGCCGCTTTTTTCGGGACCTTCCACAATATATGCGTGACTTACGGTATGTCCCAAAATATCTTCCGTCATCAGAGCCTTCAGCTTCTCATTTCCTATGAGAGAAGGGAAAACATCAGCCAATCTATTACCCCCTTCAAACAATACTACTCGATTATACCATATTGTTTTTGACTTGTCAAACATTTATACGGGAATAAAAAATAAATCCGCACAGACTATTAACAGCTTGCCGAAATAGAGAAAGCCATGAAAAAAGGTCTTAAATTTTCGGTTTTTGTGTTTGCCGCAACAATTATTTTCGGAATGGGAATTTACGGACTTAAGTCACTTGCCGAAATAGG
>JAQXKW010000207.1 GCA_029010655.1 Clostridia bacterium
TTTTTTATCCGGCATTACAATACCGTCGCCGTAAATATTAATATCCTCAACCTCTCCCCCGTCCGACACATTAACTTTGGCGGAAAGCTCCTTTTTGTCAATTCCGTATACCGCACAAACTACGTCTGCCGCCGAGCTTGCCTTGTATCGGGCGGTCATTTCCGTTTCCTGCGCACTGCCGCTTTCAGCCTCCCCCGTAAAGCCGCCGTCCGTATCAAAGGAAAAATCCCCTTTGACAAGCGGTGACAGCAGGGTCAGCGCCACCGCAAGGGCGCAGGCAAAGGAAATATATTTTGACATGCCGTTTTTCTCCGGGGCAAGCACGCAGACAACACCCGTTAAAACGCATGCGCAAAGTATTGAATAAATATAACTTTTCATCAGCTTAACGCCGGTACTGTCCGGCAAAACATTCCTATTGCTATTATAAACATTACCGCCGCCCCTGCGCATATTGCTATAAGCAGAGTACATATTCCGCCGGCTTCGGAAAGAATTGTTTTTTCCCTCTCACAGCCAAGCATGCCCGCCAAGGCCTCTGCGGCGGCAATTGACAGTCTGTCCGCTATCAGAAGAATAAACGGGGGAACAAGCACCGTTAAAAGAACCACAATTCCCGTAACGCCGCAGGTCTGCTTCAGAACGTTCATGCTCCCTGCAAGGCAGGAGAACGACTCGGAAACAGTTCCGCCCACAATGGGAAGATAACTGCTGATTGCAAACTTTACGGTTCTGACCGCAAAGGTATCTGCGGCGCCCGCCGTCATATTTTGAAGCGCAAGGACGAAGGACATAAGAGCCATAACCGCAATCAGCGTTCCCGTAACCAACCCCCGAAGGGTCTTTGACATAAACGATATGCCGTAATTTTTCGATACGGCAAAGGAAACCGCAAGAAAAAAGCATATTACGGCTCCCGGAAACAGCACCTTTGAAAACACGCTTTCGCCGAAAGCTATCATTAAATTAATGCCTGTTCCCGAAACCGCCGCCGCTCCGAGATTTCCCGAATAAATCAAAATCCCCTCCATAGCCGGCACAAGCATCATCATTACATTGGAAAGCGTTTGGAGCAGCACCTGCGCCGTGTCGGCAACACCCGTAAAAATATCCCACATTAAAATGGCTATGCAAAGAGAGGAGCAAAGGGAAAACGCTTTTGTATCCGCTCCCGGGCAGAGATTATGCGAGAGAATTCCCGCCGTTGCGGAAAGAATGACCGCCCCCACAAGCTTTGTCAGAATTCCGAGGGCTTTTCCTGCGGAGTCCTTCAGGGCTGACAGCACTGCATTTGCAAAGTATTCAAAACCGTAGTCTTTTGTGTCTTCGCAAAGCTTATCCTTTATATCCTCCGGCAGCTTATCCAGATATTCCTCATAAACACCGTCTGCGCTTTCGTCTCCGTCAAAGGAGAATTCATAGGTCTGTGCGCTTGTATTAATACAGAGAAACAAAGGGATTATCAAAATCAGAACTGCAAAAACCGCTTTTTTCATAAGGCGTCACCGGCAATCTGCAACAGCTTTGATACCATAGGAAGGCACAAAAGGACTATTTCCACCTTTCCCGCAAAGTCTGCGGCGGCGGCTAAGGTATTTTCTCCTGCGGACGCACACATCTCGTGGGTAATGCCCGTTATATAGGAAATGCCCAGGGCTTTAACGAGAATTCCTGCAATTTCGGAAAAAGAGTCTCCCGCCTGCGCCGTTATACTATCCACAGCCCGCACAAGTCCGTTTTCGGTGCAGTAGATTATTACGGTTAAAAACGTGCAAATCACCGTCACGGCAGACACAGCCCTGCTGTTTTCTTTCAGGAGAAGCGAGGCGAAAGCCCCTATAAGCACAACCCCCGACACCTTCAGCACCATGACCATTACAAGCCGAACACCTTTCTTACCTCGTCAAGCAAAGAGCCTATCTGGCTTACAAGCATGAGAAGCACCGCAACCGCTCCCACCACGGTGACAAGTATTGCCTGCTCGTCTCTGCCGGATTTTTGAAGCAAATATCCGGAAACGGCAACTATTACGCCTACGCCTATTGTTTTCAGAAGAAATGATATATCCATATTAAATAATCAGTATAACTGCGGAAAGTGCGCACAGCAGGGGCAAGGCTCTATACATTTTCGTTTTTTCGGGCAGCTTTTCCCGCAGCTTTTCACAAAGCTCCGAAAGCAAAGCCGCAGTTCTTAGGCAAAGCGCCGTTTCCGCTTCCCTGTCTCCTCCCCCCAGTCTTTTTGCAAAGGGCAAAAGAATTTCCATGGCTTCCCCGGGCAGCATATGCTGAACCGACATAAGTGCTTTTTGAAAGCCGTTTTCGTTTAATTCTTCCATAAATCCCGTCTGTGACAGCAGGCTGTCGCTGTAAGAGCTGAATATTTCGCCAAGAGGTCGGCACAGCATGTCTATATCGTCCCCTGTCCGTTTTACAAGGTCACGGAGAGCTTCCGTTAATAGAACCGATTTTTTTAAGGAACTGCTTTTTTCAAAGCCCCATATTGCCGCACTTGCAACAGTTACCGCACAGCCTATATATTTCAGCACCTTATCGCCTCCGTCTCCGTTACCGTATATTCAATATTGCTTTCACGCCGTTTTATGCCCACGGCAAAATCGAAGGCACGGCAGGC
>JAQXKW010000208.1 GCA_029010655.1 Clostridia bacterium
TCCTTAGCTTTTAATTTTTTATAAGTATAACACCGGAAAAGAGAAAAATCAAGATGTATAAAATTTTTGACGCACACACCCATATCTATCCCGAAAAAATTGCGGAAAAGGCAATAGTAAATTTAGGGAATTTCTATAATTACATACCCCAGTGTAAGGGAGTGCCGGAGGACCTTGAGGAAAACTGCCGGAGCGGCGGCGTGGGCGGCTTTCTGCTTCTCACCGTTGCCACAAACGCCCATCAGGTGCAGAAAATCAACGAGTACGCCGCACAGAGTGTTAAAAAGGCAAAAGAGGACGGCTTTGTGTGCCGAGGCTTTGCGGGAATGCACCAGGACCTTCCCGACGGCGAAAAGGAAGCGGAGCTTGACCGCTGTATTGAAATGGGGCTGTCGGGCGTAAAGCTCCATCCCGATTTTCAGATGATTGATATTGACGATGAAAGGCTTTTCCCCTTATATGAAATGGTAAGCGAAAGGGGACTTCCCGTGTGCTTCCATATGGGAGACGAAAGACCTCAGTACAGATATTCCGAGCCGAGAAAGCTTAGGCACGTGCTTGAGCTGTTCCCGAAAATGCGCGCCGTTGCCGCTCATTTCGGCGGCTATAAGGCGTGGGACGAGTCGGAGGAGCTCCTTTCAGGCTTTAACGGGCAGGGCAGACTTATGTTCGATACCTCAAGCTCGCTTTTGAACCTGACCCCGGAGAGGGCGGTGGAGCTTATAAATTCTCTGGGAGAGGACAATATGATGTTCGGAACGGATTATCCTTCCCTGAATGCTGCGGGCGAGCTTGAAAGATTTATGAGACTGAAGCTTTCCGACAGCGTGCGTGAGAAAATCTTTTGGAATAATGCATCCCGCTTCTTAAATTTTTGAAATTATGGAAAAGCTCAGAAGATGCGACAGCCTTTGGGAAAAGCTGAAAAATGAAAGCCGCCCCGTGGTGCTTTACGGCACGGGAAACGGCGCGGATAAGATTTTAGACGTTTGCATAAAATTCGGAATAACAGTCTCCGGCGTGTTCGCAAGCTCAGGCTTTGTGAGAGACAGATATTTCAGAGGTATGAAGGTAAAAAGCCTTCAGGAGCTTGAGGCGGAGCACGGCGATTTTGTCGTGCTTCTTTGCTTCGGCACAACCCTTGAAACCGTGGCGGAGAATATCCGTGCACTCGGGGAAAAGCATACTTTGTATATTCCCGAAGTGCCCCTTTACGGAACGGAGCTTTTCGATTACGATTATTACGAATCACACTTTGACAGAATAGAAGCGGCGGAAAAGCTTTTTGCCGACGAAAGGTCGCGAAGGCTTTTTTGTGACATGATAAATTTCCGCCTGACAGGCGACCCGAAGTATTTGGCAATTGTAGAAAATCCCGAAGCTTCATACAGAACTCTGCTGTGGGATAAGGATATCGAAACGGTTGTAGACTGCGGCGCATACAGAGGCGACTCCGCCGCCTGTATTATTGACGCCGTGGGCCCTCGCCGCATTATTGCGGCAGAGCCCGACCCGGGCAGCTTTAAGAAACTTTCGGCATATGCCGAAAATGAAAAGCGAAGCGAAATTGTCCCCGTCAATGCGGCGGTGGGAGAGGCCTGCGGAGATGTGGAAATTGCCGCCTCTGCGGGGCGGGGAAGCGGCGTTTCGGGAACTACAAGGGGCGCAAAAACAAAAACCGTAAGGCTCTGCACCGTGGACAGCCTTGCGGAAAATGAGAAGATTGATCTTATAAAATACGACGTGGAGGGCGAAGAATGGGCGGCTCTGCGGGGAAGTATAAAAACTATTGAAAGATGCTCTCCCGCCCTTGCGGTGTCCGTCTATCACAGAACGGCGGATCTTTTCGAGCTTCCCATATATATTAATGAAATCTGCCCGAAGCACAGGCTGTATCTGCGCCGTGCCCCGTGCATTCCCGCATGGGATATAGTGCTGTTTGCGGCGGTGTAACTTTTTTAATAAAAGGTATTGACAAATAAGGGGTGCTCTGCTATAATGGTTCTACCTCTGATTGAGGGCTATTTTTTTGTGCCCCGGAGGGAGGTACAATGGCGGAAGACCGCCAAATACACGGACAAAGTCCGAATTTACAGGAGGTGCCGAAAATATGAGAGTAAAAATCACTCTCGCATGCAGCGAATGCAAGCAGCGGAATTATGATTCTAAGAAGAACAAGAAGAACGATCCCGACAGAATTGAAATGAACAAATACTGCCGTTTCTGCCGCAAGCACACTCTGCACAAAGAAACGAAGTAAAGGAGTAAAGCAATGGCTGAAGAAAAAGTCACAAAGACTACCGAAAAAAAGGCTGAGACGCCTGCCAAGGCGAAGAACTCCAAGCCTTCAGTTTTCAAGCGTTTCGGAGCGTGGCTCCGCAGTGTGAAAGCAGAGATGAAGAAAATCGTATGGACCAGTCCTGCGACAGTCCGCACGAATGCTCTTATGGTTATTGTCGTCATGATCGTTTTCGCAGCAGTTACCGGTCTTGTAGATGCTACTTTCTCTAAGTTTATTTACATTCTCGGAAAGCTGATTTGACGGAGCGTTCCCAATGAGCGATATTAACGAGATGAATGCCGGAATGCGCTGGTATGTAGCGCATACTTATTCCGGTTACGAAAACAAGGTAAAAGCAAATCTTGAAAAGATCGTCGAAAACAGAGGCGTTCAGGAGCTCATCGAAGATGTCCGCATTCCCATGGAGGTAGTTGCCGAAGGGGAGGGCGAGGAGGCAAAGACCAAGGAGTCAAAGCTTCTTCCCGCTTACGTGCTGATAAAGATGATAATGTGCGACGAAAGCTGGCACATTGTCAGAAACATCACAGGAGTTACGGGCTTCGTGGGTCCCGGGTCAAAGCCCGTACCCCTTACCGATGAGGAGGTTGAATCCCTGCTCGGCGAGTCGGCTGTAAAGGTTGCCGGCGATACGTTTGAAATCGGAGACGAGGTCAACATCGCAGAAGGTATCTTTTCCGGATACAGCGGCAAGCTTGCGGAGATTTCCGATTCCGGCGAGGTTACGGTTATCGTGTCCACCGTCGGCCGCGATATGCCTATTAAGGCAAATATCAAGGAAATCAGACGCGTTTCAAAATAAGCTCCCGCGGGAGCGTTTCGTGCCGCAAGGCACAAAAAGTGGGAGGGAGAAAAATTTTTCAGTTCTCCCGTCTTATAACCACATACGGAGGTTTTAATAATTATGGCAAAGAAAATTATAGGCTATATAAAGCTCCAGCTTCCTGCTGGTAAAGCTACTCCTCAGCCCCCCGTAGGTCCTGCTCTGGGCGCATACGGCGTAGCTATCCCTAACTTCACAAAAGAGTTCAACGAAAGAACAAAGAACGATATCGGTCTTATCATCCCCGTTGTTATTACGGTATATGCCGATCGTTCCTTCACATTCATTACAAAGACTCCTCCCGCAGCCGTTCTTATTAAGAAGGCGGCAGGAATCGAGACCGCTTCCGGCACACCCAATAAAACAAAGGTCGCTTCCATCACCAAAGAGCAGGTTCGTCAGATTGCAGAAACCAAGATGCCTGACCTTAATGCTTCTTCCATCGAATCAGCAATGAGCATGGTGGCAGGAACCGCACGCTCCATGGGCGTAACCGTTGAGGAATAAGGAGGTCGACTGAAATGTTTAAGGGTAAAAAATATGTAGAGAGCGCAAAGCTTATTGACAAGTCGGTTGCATACGATCCCGCTGACGCAGTAAAGCTTGTTTGCGATACATCAAAGGCAAAATTCGACGAGACTATCGAGCTTCACGTACGTCTGGGCGTTGACTCCCGTCACGCAGACCAGCAGGTCCGCGGTGCGGTAGTTCTTCCTCACGGAACAGGTAAGACAGTCCGTACCCTCGTATTTGCAAAGGGCGACCGAGCAAAAGAGGCAGAGGCGGCAGGCGCCGATTACGTAGGCGAGGCTGACCTTGTTGAGAAAATCCAGAAGGAAAACTGGTTCGAGTTCGACGTAGTTATCGCAACTCCCGATATGATGGGTACTATCGGCCGTCTCGGTAAGGTGCTCGGTCCTAAGGGACTGATGCCTAACCCCAAGGCAGGCACCGTAACCATGGACGTTGCAAAAGCAGTTCAGGAAGCAAAAGCAGGTAAAATCGAGTACCGTCTCGATAAGACCAACATTATCCATTGCCCTATCGGCAAGGCTTCCTTCGGTAGCGAAAAGCTTATGGATAACTTCAATACTCTCATGGGCGCTATCATTAAGGCGAAACCTGCAGCAGCAAAGGGTCAGTACATCAAGAGCTGTGTTGTGGCTTCAACCATGGGCCCCGGAATCAAAGTCAACGCTGCAAAGCTTGGCTGACAGAGTGTGTGTGACAGTTCTGACAGAATAATATTTCAGACGACACTCAAATAGCATTCAATATTAATGGTATCGGTGGGCGTTTTTCGTCCACCGATATTGAGTTTTGAGGTATGGGTAAATGAAAATCATTATCGTAGGCTGCGGAAAAATCGGCATTACCGTAATCGAGAGCCTCCTCCGTGAGGGACACGATATTGTGGCGGTGGATAACAATGCGGAGGTAATTCGCAGTATAACCGATATTTACGACGTAATAGGCGTGTGCGGAAGCTGTACCGATTTTGACACCCTGAAGGAAGCGGGCGTTGATAAGGCAGAGCTTTATGCGGCTATTACCGGCTCCGACGAGGTTAATATGCTCAGTTGCTTTATTGCGAAAAAAATGGGCGCCTCACATACGGTGGCACGTATACGCAATCCTGAGTATAACGACAGCTCTCTGGGATTTATACGCCAGAGCCTGGATTTATCCATGTCGGTAAACCCCGACCTTCTTGCGGCGCTGGAGCTTTATCATATTCTGAAAATGCCGAGCGCCGTCAATATCGAAACCTTTTCACGGCGCAATTTTGAAATGATTGAGCTTAATCTGCGGGAAAATTCCGACCTTGACGGAATGAAGCTCCTTGATATGAAAAAGAAGTATCCCTATAATTACCTTATATGCGCCGTCCTCAGAGACGAAAAGCTGTATATTCCCGACGGTACCTTCGTGCTCCGTGCAGGGGACCGTATAGGCATCACCGCAGTAACAACGGAGGTGCAGAAGCTTTTCCGTGATATGAGCCTTACTTCAAAGCAGGCTAAAAACGTAATGGTCATAGGCGGCAGCAGAACCGCATATTATCTTGCGAAAATGCTTATTTCCGGCGGAAGCGAGGTTAAGGTGGTTGAAAAAGACCATGTAAAAGCCGTACAGTTCCTTGACCGTGTGCCTAAAGCCATAGTTATTAACGGTGACGGCGCCGACTTTGAACTGCTTCTGGGCGAGGGAATTAAGGATATGGACGCTTTGGTGTCCCTTACGGGCATGGATGAGCAGAATATCCTTATATCATACGCCGCATCCGATGCGGGCGTGCCTAAGGTTATTACCAAGGTCAACAGACCCGAGTATTATTCAATGGCAAAAAAACTGGGACTTGAAACAATCATTTCACCTAAGAAAATCATATCGGATATTTTCGTCAGGTACGCCAGAGCCTTAAAGAATTCTCTCGGCTCAAACATCGAGACCATGAATAAGCTCATGGACGGCAGGGCGGAGGCTCTGGAGTTCATTGCCGGTCAGGACTTCAAATATTTTGATATACCCCTTAAAGATATGAAGCTGAAACCCAATCTGCTTGTCTCGGGAATTATACGGGGCAGAAAGGTTATAATCCCCACAGGCGACGACGTTATAATGGCAGGGGACAGAGTGGTTGTTATTACCGAAAATCAGGGCATGAACGATTTGTCCGATATTATCAGGTAAACGGGGTGAATACATGAACCGTAGAATGGTTTTTTTCACCGTGGGACAGATGGTTGTTATAGAAGCGGTTTTACTTCTGCTTCCTCTTGCGGTGTCAATTATATACGGCGAAAGTGCCGCAATAACCGCCTTTGCCGTAACGGCGGCAATCGCATGTGTTGCAGGCGCTCTGCTGATGGCGGTTTGCAGAACTAAAAATAAGGTCATCTATGCCAAAGAGGGCTTTGTAATAGTAGCTCTTACATGGGTGGTGGTGTCGCTTATAGGGGCAGTGCCCTTTGTGCTGAGCCGTGATATTCCTTCATATGTGGACGCTTTTTTTGAAACAGTAAGCGGACTTACCACAACGGGTTCTTCAATTCTCACAAACGTGGAGGCTCTCAGCCACGGCGCACTTTTCTGGAGAAGCTTCAGCCATTGGCTGGGCGGCATGGGAGTTCTCGTGTTTATTATGGCAATAGTGCCAAACGTGTCCGACAGATCTATCCATATAATACGTGCGGAAATGCCCGGTCCCATCGTGGGAAAGCTGGTGCCTAAGGTTAAGGACACAGCAAAACTACTCTACCTTATATATGTGGTGCTGACCCTTGTGGAGACAGTGCTTCTTATGGCAGGGGGAATGAACCTGTTTGAAGGACTGGTGCATTCCTTCGGAACGGCAGGTACGGGCGGCTTCGGAATAAAGTCAACCGGTATCGGCGGATACAGCCCCTATATCCAGTGGGTAATAACGGTGTTTATGATCCTTTTCGGCGTAAACTTTAATCTGTATTACCTTCTGCTCATAAGAAAATTCAGAACGGTTGCCAAAAACCGCGAGCTGTGGACATATCTTTCCGTAATCGCCGTGTCGGTAATACTTATATCCGTTAATATCTATCATATATACGGAAACGTTGCCGATACGCTGAGAATGTCGGCGTTCCAGGTCTCGGCAATAGTAACCACCACGGGCTATTCTACCTGCGATTTCAACCTGTGGCCGGGATTTTCAAGATCTCTCCTGTTTATTCTGATGTTTGTGGGCGGCTGTGCAGGCTCTACTGCGGGAGGTCTGAAAATTTCCCGTGTAATGCTGCTGTTTAAGATGGCGAAAAACGAATTTCTCCACCTTATACATCCCAGATCCGTCAGCGTGGTAAAATTAGAGGGAAAACAGGTTGAAGCTCCCGTGCTCCATAGCGTAAGCAACTACTTTACGCTGTATGTAATCTGTATGTGCGTGGCGTTTGCGCTGATAAGCCTGTTTGACCCCATGGACCTTGAAACGAATATTACCGCAACGGTAACGTGCTTCAATAACGTAGGTCCGGGCCTCGGAAAACTGGTGGGTCCCGCAGGGAACTTCTCCGCATATTCCGGAGCGTCGAAAATCGTTTTGTCCTTTGCAATGCTTTTCGGCAGACTTGAAATACTGCCCTTGATGATAGCATTTATCCCGTCCACATGGACTAAAAGATAATTTTCCCTCTTGACAAAAGACGAAAAGGGAATATAATTAAATAAAAGGCGAAGAAGGAAAGAGTAGCGGAGTAAAGCCGCCAGAGATTCGGGGTCGGGAAAGCCCGGCTGAAAGCCCCGAACGGATATATCCCGTGAAGACCGCTCCCGAGCCGCATGCGATGAGTATGCCGTTTCCCTCGTTACGGGACTTGAGTTAAATTCAAGGTGGAACCGTGTTTTGTGCACCCTTGCCATGCAAGGGTGCATTTTTGCTTTATTTGCACGGGACTTTTTGAACAGAATAATAAAAAAGATTATTAATTTATTTCAGGAGATATAAAAATGAAAGTAATAATGCACGACGGTTCCGTTGAGGAACATTCTTTTGACGAAGAAATAGGGCGCGGAGCCCTGCGCCATACGGCGTCTCATATTCTGGCACAGGCGGTAAAACGGCTCTATCCCGAAACCAAGCTTGCAATAGGTCCTTCAATAAAGGACGGCTTCTATTACGATTTCGACCGTGAAACTCCCTTTACCGACGAAGAGCTGGAGGCTCTGGAAGCGGAGATGAAGAAAATCGTAAAGGAAAATCTTAAAATGGAGAGATTTACTCTCCCCCGTGCAGAGGCTATTAAGCTTATGCAGGAGAAGAACGAGCCTTATAAGGTCGAGCTTATCGAGGATCTTCCCGAGGACGAGGAGCTGTCATTTTTTAAGCAGGGTGAATACGTTGACCTTTGCGCAGGCCCTCACGTAACCTATACCTCCGCTGTTAAGGCGTTTAAGCTGACCAGCGTGGCAGGCGCATACTGGCGCGGCAGCGAAAAGAATAAAATGCTCACCAGAATTTACGGTACAGCCTTTTCTTCAAAGGCTGATCTTGAAGAATACCTGACCCGCCTTGAGGAGGCAAAAAAGCGTGACCACAGAAAGCTTGGAAAGGAAATGGGTCTTTTCGCACTCCGTGACGAGGCTCCCGGAATGCCTTTCTTCCTGCCCAACGGAATGATTCTCCGTAATACTCTGCTTGACTATTGGCACGAGGTTCATGAAAAGTGGGGGTATCTTGAAATTTCAACTCCCCAGATTATGAAAAGAACCCTTTGGGAAACCTCCGGTCACTGGGATCATTATAAAGAGAATATGTATACCACCGTTATTGACGACGAGGATTTCGCCGTTAAGCCCATGAACTGCCCCGGCTCAATACTCGTTTATCAGCTTGAGCCCCATTCCTATAAGGAATTGCCTCTCCGCTACGGAGAGCTGGGCAGAGTGCACCGCCATGAGATGTCAGGAACTCTGCACGGTCTGTTCCGTGTCCGTTGCTTCACTCAGGACGATGCACATATCCTCCTTGCACCCGACCAGATTAAGGACGAGGTCGTAAGAATTGCACAGCTTTTTGACGAGGTTTATTCCCTGTTCGGCCTGCCCTATAAGATAGAGCTTTCCACCATGCCCGAGGACCATATCGGAGACGAGAAGGACTGGGAGATTGCAACGGGCGCACTTGCCGACGCTATTACAAGTATCGGCAAGGAGTATATTGTCAACGAGGGAGACGGCGCCTTCTACGGTCCCAAGCTTGACTTCCATATCCAGGACAGCCTGGGCAGAACATGGCAGTGCGGAACTATCCAGCTTGACTATCAGCTCCCCGGCAGATTCGGTCTTGAATATACGGGCTCCGACGGCGAAAAGCATTGCCCTGTAATGATTCACAGAGTTGTGTTCGGCTCCGTTGAAAGATTTATCGGCGTAATTATCGAGCATTTCGGCGGCAAATTCCCCACATGGCTCGCACCTACCCAGGTAAAGGTTCTGCCTATTACAGACAGAAATAACGAGTATGTGGACGGGCTCATCGCAAAGATGAAGAAGAAGGGCATACGCTGTACGGCGGATAAGAGACAGGAAAAGACAGGCTTCAAGATTCGTGAAGCACAGCTTTCCAAGGTTCCTTATATGCTTATTGTGGGCGATAAGGAGCAGGAGGACGGAACGGTTTCCGTGCGCCGCCGTGATACTCAGGCAAACGAGGTAATGAGCGCCGACGAGTTTATCGCAATGGTTGCAGACGAAATCGAAAACAGGACTAAATAAGGTTTCTGCCGCTTTCTTTGAAAAGAAAGCGGCGCAAAGAAACTTAATAAGACAAACAGCGGAGCGCACGGATAACCGTGCACTCCGCTGTTTGTAGCTTCGCCCCTTTTTGATAGCTTACCCTCTTTTTGAAAGTTTTTGCCCGCTTTTTGATGGTTTATCCCCTTTTTTTTGAAAGTTTTTGCCCGCTTTTTTCAAAAAGCGGCGGGCGCGGGCGGAGCCCGCATTTCGGCATTTCTTTTGCAAAGCTTTTCTTTGTGCCCCAAGTGCCAAAGAAAAGCGTCCTAAAGTTAAGCATAACCCCATGTCGATGCACATACGCACAGACACATTAAAACGTCACCCTCAACCGAAGCCCGCATTCTCAGCGTTTCTTGTACTGCCTTCTTGAAAAATCGGGGGTTGACAAAACTGAAAAAAAGAGTATAATAAAAACAGAAAGGCTGCCGATAGACGGTTAGCCCGCATAATTGCTAAAGAAATAGTCGCAACTATTTGGACGTAGGGCGGCTATTTCTTATTCTTTATACTGATTATTAAATCAATTAATGCAATGATGAATGCAGCAAATAAAAATAATGCTTCATATGTAACCATAGCATTCCCTCCTCTCCGGAGGGAAGATAAGAATTGAACCCTCCGAAAAACTGAGGGCTAACCGCCTACCGAAAATGGCAGCCTTTGAGGGTACTGACGTACCGATATAATAATACATTATCCTTGGGGCTTTGTCAATATAAACCATCAAAAGGCTGTGCCGTCTCGGCACAGCCTTTTCCTTATCCTATCCTATGGTAAATAAAACCTTACCTACAATTTGGCTCTCGTCAATACAGCCTATCTTCATGCTTCGGGAATCCTCAGCCTTTGTCCTGTCGTCTCCCAGAACAAAGTACCTGCCCTCAGGCACGGTGCAGGGGAGATCTATGTCGCAGACCCCGAAAGTCTTTTCACTTACATATTCCTCCGAAATCACTTCGCCGTTCACATATACATTTCCGTCGCGGTCAATGTCTACCGTGTCTCCGGGAAGCCCGATAATTCTGCTTGACACAGATTTGTTCCCGTATGCGTATGCTATAATGTCACCGCCCTTGTAAAAGGGTCCCCTTAGCACAACGGCATAAGACCCGTCGGAAACGGCGGGCGACATAGAGCCGCCGTGAATTTTAAGAACGGGGAACAGGCAGAAAAGAAGTATCAGAGCTATAAAGACAGCCGATGCCGCAATGCCCAGCTTTATCATAAGGGAAGCCTTTTTCCGCTCTTTCTGCTCCTCACGCTCAAGCTCTGCCCTGAGCTGTTCTGCCGTGGGTCTGTCATATGTAAAATTATGCTTTGCCACCGCTTCAGTCTCCGTGTGGCTCTTCTTCGGGCTTTTCTTCGGCGGTTTCTTCAGTCTTTTCAGCTTTTTCAGCCTCCGCTTCGCACGTTTCTTCGGAGGAAGCCCTTGCCTCGGCGTCTGCCTTTGCCTTTACGTTCTGCAAATACTGCTTTGCGGCGGCGTCGGCGGCCTCAAAAACCCGGTTCAACTTGAGAGCGGCCTCCGCCATCGTCCCTGAATTTTCCACGGCGATTTTTCTTATTCTCAGCTCTTTGTTCAGCTTTTCGATTTCTTCCCTTAACCGGTCGTTCTCCGTGGTTGCGGAGAGAAGCATTTCAATAAGCTCTTTTCTGGTGAGCTTTCCGATTTCTTTATCCGTCATATTGTGCTCCGTTGTATGTTTTGTCAAAATGATGATAACATAATTAAATATTTTAGTCAACCGAAAGCGAAGGATTTTCTTGAATTTTTCAATAAGTTTTGTTATATTATCTCCAATGCTATTGAAATGTGTTTTTTTGTATGATAAAATTATTACAGATTGCAGTAAAAAACGGGCGTTTTATATGAAAAAAACGGTGTTTCTTCTAATATTGACCCTTATGACCGCCGCTTTGGCACTTACCCTGAGAAATTCATCAAGGCAGACGGAGATTTTCGGGCAGAAAGTAAGCTCAGATGAAGCCTATCTGAGCTTTTTGGGCGATGAAATCACCTCCGTTGACGAGCTGAAAGAAAAACTTCGGCCCTTCAAAAATCTGAAATATGCAGATTTGGGCGAATACTGCGTGGATATAAAAGAGGCGGGAGGACTTTTGTCACAGTTTCCGGGGGTGGAATTTAAGTTCAGAACCGTCGCCTTTATGTACGGCGGCACCTTCTTCACCGATGTTCCGGAGCTTGACCTTTCTTCCGTTGAGGTGACGGATACGGCGGAGCTTTCCGAAATGCTGCCCTATTTCAAGCAGGCAAAGAGGGTAACGCTCGGCAAGAATGCCGTGCCCGCAGAACAAAGAGCGGCACTGTACGAAGACTTTCCGGAGCTTGATTTTAATATAGTTGCAATATACGACGTTTTCGGGCTGAAGACCCGTGAGGATACGGAAAGACTTGACCTGAGAAGTGTCGCCGTGGATGGGAATGTTCTTTCGGAAAAACTGAGGCTTTTCCCCAATTTGAAATATGTTGACCTTCACGGGCAGAGCTTTCCTACGGACGCACAGCTAAGGCTTTCGTCGGAATATCCGGAGCTTTTCTTCGGCTGGACGGTGGATTTGGCGGGAACGCCCGTCGATTCCGTTGCGGAAACAATTGACATCAGCAATAAATATATGCCCGGGCACACAGAGGAGCTGAAAAGAGTTCTGCCTTTGCTTCCAAATCTTAAAAAGCTTGTAATGTGCGATTGCAGTCTCTCCAACGAGGAGCTGGCACAGCTTCAAACGGAATGCCCCTCCGTAAAAATAGTATGGAGGGTGTATATGGGAAAATGGTCGCTGAGAACGGACGCCGTGGCTTTTTCGGTGCTAATCTATACATACAATTACAGACCCCTCACAACCGCAGATATTCAGGTGCTGAAATACTGCACCGATTTGCAGGCGCTTGATTTGGGACATCAGGCAATAAATGATATTTCCGTTATCGGGGAGTATCTTACGGGGCTTCGCCTGCTTATTCTTGCGGACAATATGCTGACGGACTTGTCCCCTTTGGCAAAGCTTCCCCATCTGCACTATCTGGAATTCTTCGTAAACAACGTGAGAGACCTTTCTCCGCTTGAGTCCTGTACTGAGATGGTGGATTTGAATATCAGCTATAACCACGGTATAACGGATATAACGCCCCTGCTGAGCTTTCCCAAGCTTGAGCGGCTGTGGCTGGAGTCAACGGCGGTGTCGGAGGCCGATGTTCAGCTTCTGCGGGATACTTACCCTGACGCAAAAATCGTTTCTCAGGGGAGCGGTTCCATTGACCAGGGCTGGAGAACCCACGAAAGATATTACGCCATGATGGATATGTGGCTTAATCATACCGATTGGATCGGGGAAGAATTTACAAAATATGACGATTAAAGGAGAACAAAAATGAAAAAGCTCTTGTGCCTTGTTTTGGCGGTTTTAACTCTTGCCTCGGCGGCAACTCTCCCTGTGGGGGCGTTTATCAGCGAAGCGGAGTATACGGAAATGCTCGGCGACGCTGACGGAAGCGGCCAGGTAAACGCAAAGGACGTTTTTGCCGTAAAGCGCAGTATTGTAGGCTTCGGTGGAGAAATTTCGGTAGTTTCTGCCGACGCCAACGGTGACGGTGCCGTTAATGAAAGGGATATTCTGCTTATGAAGGCATATTTTGCAGGAATAGTTTCATCTCTCTACGGGGACAGCACCGCCCCCGTAAAGCGGCTTATTCTGGGAGGATACAATGCTGAGGATTTCGTTATAACCTACGCTGACGGGGAAAGTGAAAATGTTCGGTTTGCCGCAGAGGAGCTTCAGAAATACCTGAAAGCCGCTCTCGGGTACGAGAATCCCATAGAGCTGAATTCATCCGCCGAGCATAAATTCGTTCTCAGAACGGACGAAGAACTGGGCGTGGAGGGCATTGATATTCTTGTCTCCGACGGAAACGTATACCTTACCGGCGGCACTCTCAGGGGCTGTATGTATGCCGTTTACGATTTCCTTGAAAGATATGTGGGCTGGGTATTTATCAATTTTGAAAACGAATACATAAACGAAAATCAGTCAGTCAGCGCGCCGGAGGGCTCTCATTACCGCCACATTCCCACCATATGGGACCGTGACAGCCAGACCTGGAGCTATCAGAACAATAACAAAATTGAGCATATTGAATCGGCTCTCAAACTGAAAATATCAAGCTGGAAAAACAGGGGCGTTCTTGAGAAAAGCGAAAAGTACGGCTATTCCGTGGGATATGTGGGAGGAGCGCACATGATGTCCACCTATGCTCCCACCTTCGTGCGCGACAATTCCTCATATACCGACTGGTGCAACCAGGAGCTTTACGATGAGTGTAAGGAAAACGTTCTTGCAAAGATTGAAAGCGTCCTTTCGAGAGGCTATAACTGCGACAGGCTGACTGTCGCTCCCATGGATAACGACAAGTACTGCAAATGCCGATTCTGTAACAAGCATTATAAGGCAAGCGGCTCTCTCATGGGAAGCCAGCTCCGCTTTATTAACCGCCTTGCGGAGGAGGTGGCGGAGATTTATCCGGGCGTTCATATTATGACCACCGCATACTGGGCGGCAAGAGTACCTCCCTCCGATATAGTTCCAAATGAGAACGTGGACATTCTGTTTTGCTGGGGCGGCTGTACCAATCATCCCTACGACGGCTCGGAGTGCTTCGAGGAAGGAAACTGGATGTGGTACACCAACATAAAAGAGCACACCTACTTTGAAAAGTGGGCGGAGATTACCTCCGGTGCATTTTATGTTTGGATATACGCAACATCATATGCGGGATTCTTGGCAGAGCCCGCCATGTTTAACCATATGAGACAGGATATTAAGTATCTTGTAGACCACAATGTGGACGGAGTATACTGCGAGGGCTATTACGGCACAAGCGATACCTTTAAGGACGGAAACTGCTTCGACCTTCTCACAATGTATATGTTTATCAGGCTCCAGTGGGACCCTTATATGACTGAGGAGGAGTACAACAGCTATATAGACGAGTTTTTGCGCTACTACTACGGAGACGGCTGGGAATATATACGCCGGTACATTGAAATGAACGAGGAGGCGACGGACGCCGTAAACGCATGCGCCGCCAATAACTGCGACCTTATGTTTGCTCAGATGAGCATTGAGTACTTTAACGAGCATGCGGAGGAAATGTTTGAACTTGCGGACAACGCCGTGGCGCTCGCAAAAACTGAGTCCGAAATTGATCATACTGAGCATATTGCCGCAAGCATATACTGGCTGTGCCTTTCCGCCACAAGCGAGGATTTGGAGGGCACGGAGCAGGAGCAGGCAAAGTACGCGGAGCGTTACGCGCGGCTTTACAACTGGGTGCTGAAATATCCCATAAAGAATCTTGACGACAGTTGGGAAAAATTCAATCCCACCGATCCTACGGTAAAAGACCCCTATGAGTGGAACGCATTTGTAACAAGCACCAGCAAGCCCTACAAGAATATCAGAAAAATCAAGGACCCCATTCCCACCTTCTGATTGTCTGTATTGGAATGAAAAAAGAAACAGCAAAGAAAACAGCAATTGTGGGTATGGCGGCATCCGCAGCTATGATTCTTTCATACGTAGAGAGCTTCTTTTATCTTGGCATACCGGGGCTGAAAATAGGACTGCCAAATGTTTTCATCGTGTGCATACTGTATCTGTACGGGATACGAAGCGCGGCGGCGGTGTCTTTGGTGCGGTGTATTCTGACGGCTATACTGTTCGGAAGTGTGATGAGCCTTTGGTACAGCTTAGCCGGTGCATCTCTCAGCCTCACACTTATGTGGCTGATGAAGCGGAGCGACAAATTTTCTCCCATGGGCGTCAGCATTGTGGGGGGAGTGTCCCATAATGCGGCTCAGCTTGCGGTTGCCGTGGCGGTGACAGGTGTCAGGCAAATAGGGTACTACTATTTGCCGATTCTGACCTTCGGCGGCGTTGTCGCCGGGGCCGTTGTGGGAATTGCGGCGGGGGCGCTTACAGAGAGAGTTAGGAAGATATGAGCAGCTAGCGGCTAGCAGCTAGCAGCTAGCTGCTGGCGGCAGAAATATTCAAACGTATGCTCCATCTGAGAACTCCAAAAACTTTATACAGGTAATTTTCCTGTTTAAGTTTTTTGGGATTCTCAGTACCTTTTTTGAAAAAAGGTACTGAGCGGAGTGTGAGGCAGAGCCTCACGTACTAATATGCAAAAGCAAAAAGCGTGCCGGACGGCACGCTTTTTGCAAACGGTAATATATAAGCTTCTGCTGATAAATTACTGCTGTTTCATTGCTGCGAAGCACTCGCTGCAATATACGGGTCTGTCGCTTGTGGGCTGGAAAGGAACAACTGCTTCCTTACCGCACTGTGCACAGACTGTTGTGAACATTTCTCTCTGCGCTCTGGATGCGTTCTTTCTTGCGTCACGGCAAGCTTTGCATCTCTGGGGCTCGTTCTGGAAGCCCTTCTCAGCGTAGAATTCCTGTTCGCCTGCGGTGAAAACAAATTCATTTCCGCAATCTTTGCATACTAAGGTCTTGTCCTCGTACATTTTTTACCTCACTGATGGTATAAAAGATTTTCGCCCAAAAACGGACTTATACCGTTACCTTTGTAAACAACGCTCTACTTAAGCTATTCAGGCATATATAGGAGCGGGAGTACCCGTTATCCGTCAGGTTTCGTTCATTTTGCGGATTTTGCTTCTGGAACGGAAAATCGCATTATTTACGGATTTTTCGTCTTTTTTAACGATAGCCGCAATTTCGCCTGCGCTTTTTCCCTCAAGGCTCATAATAAAGACCTTTTTCTCGTACGGGGAAAGCACGGCGCTGATTTTTTCCATTATTTCGTCCTGGTTCATTCCCTCAAAGGCTTCAAAGCTTCTTTTCCGCCTTTCGGAGGGTATTGCGTTCATCTTTTCCAGCTTCTTTTCACGGGAAATAACGGCACGGCGCAGCGTTATCAGGGCGTTTCTTATGCACACCTTTGCATAATAGCCGAACCCGACGCCCAGGGTTTCGTCAAAAGAGACTGCGGCGGAAAGGAGAGCCCTTTCGGCTTCGTCCCGAAGCTCGCTTTCACTGCCCGCACCGCTCATGTTAAAGCTGAACACTTCCTTTGAAATCAAAGGAGAATATTTGCGGCGGAGCTTGTCATAGTCCTCCTGCTTTCCGTTTTTTACGCCGGTTAATATTTCTGATATATCCGTACTCAAGCTGTCTCCGATGAAAAAATTGTACAAATGTCCCAAAAAATCTCAAATTCATTATTATTATATCATTGAAATTGCATTTGTCAATAGGAATTTAGCATTTTTTTAATGTTTTGTATAAAAAGAGTTAACAATTCGTACAATTTTGCGTTTATTGCTCAAACAGGTAATTTACGTCGCCTGAAAGCAGGGCGACAATCCCGCGGAAAATCACCTCGGGACGCTCGCTGAAGTTATCAAGCATGCGCTTTAACTGGTATTCGCTGTCGGCGTGGATGTTTAAGTCAAGCAAAACTCCGCTTTTCTGCTTAATGGAGCAGTTAATAAGATAGCCTTCGCCGTCGGGCTTGTAGGAGTGATTAATATATGCACCTTTTTTCGCAAAGGAAAGGTGTCTCAGGGCGCTTCGATAGCCTTTCTCACGTACTGCTACCATCAGATTGTCGGAAAGAACTCTCGCCACCTCCCTGCCTGTGTCGGTGACCTCGTAGAGAACCGTTGCGCCGGGCTCTACGTCCTCCTCCTCGTCGGAGGCGACGGTATTTTCGGCATTGTCATTGTCGTCCTCAAGTACAATTTCCCGTATATGTCCTGCATCCACCAGCGCAAAAAAGCACTGGGCAAAATCAAAAAAGTTTACGATTCCGTCCTGCATCATTATTGAGCCTATGCTGGGATAATCAAGGGGATAACCTATTTTATCCAGAAGGTACAGTATAAAAATTTTTATTTCGTTTTCTTCTTTGAGCTGCGATGCCATATAAACTTCTCCCTTTTTGAAATCTCTTATTAAGCAACAGGGGCTGCCGCAAACAGCGGCAGCTCCCTTTTGAAAATATAGGCGCTGTCAATCAATGTCAGTTATCTGCTACAACGTCCTCTTTGTGTTCTTCCTGAATGGATTCCTTATACTCCATGTAATTCTTCATGCTCATTTTCTTGAAATCTCTGCCCCAGTAGGTGTTCTTAATACCGCTGATGGCACTGCCGGTCATGTAAGCGTCCTGCATGAACAGAACGGGGATTACGGGCATATCCTCAAGAAGCAGTTTTTCTGCATTGTGAAGAATTTCGGTCTTTTTCTCGCTGTCGGTTTCCTTGTATGCGCTTTCAATCAGAGCGTCGTATTCATCGCTCCTGTAACCTGTAATGTGAGTGAAAATGTCGTAGTTTTCGGATTCCATGTCAACACCGTTGCCGCTGAACGCCGCAGAGAAGGGGGCGAGAGCGGAGAAAGCGTTGGGGGCAAGCATGTTGTAGTCAACTGCAATAACGTCAAATGCGCCTTCGCTGAGAGCCTTCTGATAAAGGTCGGTGTATACAATGGACTGGTTCTGTATTGTGGAGGGCTCTGCGGCAGTTGCCAGCGCTTCAACCTTAACGTTGAAGCCCAGCTCCTTCCATGTATCTGCAACAAGATTTGCAATAAACAAATCTTCCTCTCTGTTGCGGACGGTCAAGGTGAATTTGCCCTTGGTAACGCCTGCGGATTTCAGAAGCTGCTTTGCGCCGTCAATGTCGGCTGAAACGGAGAGGAGCGCGCCGCTGTCGTCTGCTTCCTCACGGAAATCGCCCTTGCCGTTTGCGTCGTCAACGCCGTAGGGGATAAAGCCCGTAGCCGCCTTAGCGAATACTACCGCATCTGCTATTGCCTGACGGTCAAGAGCCATGGAAAGCGCCTGTCTTACCTCGGCTTTTTCGAAAAGCTCGTTGTTTGTATTGAAGTAATAGGAGGCGGTAATGGCGCTGTCTTTTATTTCGGCGTTCTTTTTATTTTCCGCACGGGCGCTTATGGGAAGCTGACCCATATAGAAAATATTGTTGTTTGCAAATTTTTCAAACTGCTTTTCCGTGTCGCCGTAGCTGTAATAAACGGTCAGTCTGTAAGGGGTTACGTATTTGTCCAGAGCCTGATTTGACTCGGTATCTCTGAGGTAGTAGGAGGAACGCTCCAGATTGAGCTGCTGTCCGTATGTGATTTTTCTCACGTCGAAGGGTCCGTTTGTAACCATGGTGGAGGCACGCTTTGCCCAGGAGGGGTCGTTGCCCACCTTATCCTCGCGCAGAGGAACCAGCGCAACGGAGGCGCAGGTCTTGAAGAACTCGTCAACGTCAATATCGTGCTCGAATTCCACCTGAAGAACGTAGGTTTCAACGGCGTAAACGCCCAAATCGTCCACGGTTGCGTCGCCCATCTTAATGTCGTAAGCGTTCTTTACGTCATAGAGAAGGCAGGCGGCCTCGCATTTTGCGGTAGGCTCCATAATACGCTTCCATGCGTACACAAAGTCGTTTGCCTGAACGGTTCTGCCGTCGCTCCATTTGCTTTCGCGGAGATTTATAAGCAGCTTATACGTGTCGCCCTCTTCCTTTGGCTCAACGTAATCATAGCTTTTCATCATTCCTTTTTTCCAATCGCCGTCTTCGTCCAGAACGGTAAGTCCTTCAAAAATAAGAGAAAGGATTTTTGCCGTAGCCGTGTCGTTGAAGCCGACCATGGGGTCGTAGTTATATATCTCGTCGGCGAGATACATGGTAACAATTGCGCCTTTATCGTTCTTTTCAAGGGATGAACAGGACGTTGCGACGCCGCAGATCATAATGACCGCAAGAATAAGACAAAGTGTTCTTTTCATTACTGGGAATCCTCCTCGGTATTTGCCGAAATCGGCATATGCGCCCTCTTCGGCACAATACGCCAAATTAATACAACTAATTATATCACAACATTATTAGATAATCAATCAAAAATTCCCGAAAATTAATAATATTCATTTACTTGCACAATAAAACTCCTTTTTTTTGGTGAAAATAATGGTATCACGTCAATTCCCCCTGTGGGAAAGGAGGACTTTTCATATAATGGAGCATTCGCACCCCGTACCCAGAACGGACCTTGCCCTTGAAAACGCCGGAAAATCCGACGAGCTGAGGGAATACAGCATATGCGGAATTAAGATTTCGGAGCAGACCGTGCTTGAAAGCGAGCAGGAGACAAGAAAGCCGGGCAGATATGTTACGCTTCACTGTCCCGTAATAAAATACCTTGACCCGGA
>JAQXKW010000209.1 GCA_029010655.1 Clostridia bacterium
CCTCTATAAGAGAGTATTCGGGACACCCGAACAGCTTGTGAAGCTCGGGAGAGTAGCTGTGGGAAAGAGTTTTTCCCAAAAGTCCGTATTCCATATCCGTCTCCTTTCTTAATTGTGTGATTGATTTTTATAAGGCTCGGCTGAAATTATTCAGCCGTTTTCTTTTTTTGCACGGGCAGCTCTGAGAACAAAGCCGCGCCGATTATAAGAAGCGCTCCCATAATGCCGTATATGTCAAGCTTTTCCCTCAGCACCGCCGCAGACAGGATTACCGCCAAGGCGGGATCAATATAGCTGAGAACGGCGACGGTCTGCGCCTTTACGGAGCTGACGGCTCCGAAATACAGGCAATATGCAAAGCCCGTATGTATTATTCCCAATACTGCAAGGAGAATAAGCCCCCTAACTTCAAAGGACAGCTGTTCCGGCGAGACTGTGAGAAGGCAGTACGGAAAGACTGCAAGACCTGCAAAAAGCAGTTGGATTAAGGTTTTGTCAAGTGCGGGTATGTCCGTTATTTTCTTGTTCATAAAAATAACAGACGCATAAACTGCCGCCGCAGAAAGCCCCAAAAGAATTCCTCTAAGGTCGTCGGGCATGCCTTCGTTTATAACTCCCGAAACAAGAAGCATGCCGAAAAGCGAGGCGATAACGCAAAAAAGTTTTTTTGCGGTTATTTTTTCTTTCAGCACCAAAGGGGAGAAAAGGATTATAAAAACGGGAGCCATGTAGTAGCAAAGAGTTGCCGTGGCAACGGTGGTAAATCTGTATGCTTCAAACAGAAGAATCCAGTTTACGCCGATTGCCGCACCGGAAACGCAGAGCAGGGGAAGATTCTTTTTAAGCGCAGGGAGGTCAAATTTGCGGCGGGTAATAAGGCATACGAAAAAGAGAAACACGGCACCGCATAAGCCTCTGAAAGAAGCAATTACCGAGGACGGCATGGGAATGAGCTTTACAAAAAGTCCCACGGTGCCGAAAATGCACATAGACGCAGTTAATTTGAGCTTGTCCGTAAAAATCACCCCTGTTCCGACCTATTATAACAAAAAACAAATAATATTACAATAAGCCGAATAAAAAAACAGTCACCGGGCGTCCGCCGATTTCCGTGCATAATGAACAAATTAAAATGCCAATATTATTATTTTTGCAAAAAATCCGTTAAGGTACTGGAAAAGTGAAAAGAAATGTGATATACTACTGTGTAACATTTATGCCGACGGGCGATTTTTCGGCAGAATGACAATGAAAAAACATTCTCAAAAAGAGAAAGGCGGAATTTTCAATGGGAAAGAAAAAAAGAGTTAGAGCCGCAGCGGCACAGCTCGATGTGGTTAAAGGCTCAGGAAAAAAATTTGAAAAGAAAAACTCAGGCGGCAAGGCCGGCAAGGTGATCGGAATTGTTGCGGCTGTTCTTGCTGTTCTTCTGGTTGTAGGCACATTCGCAGTGTTCTATATTCCCGGAATCGTTCAGAAAAACATGAAGGCAACGGAGAGCGAAAACTACGAAGTTACAACTCCCATGCTTACATTCTTCTTTAACAACACATACCGCAATTTCGTGGGCAGCTACAGCTCCTATCTGTCCTATACGGGTCTTGACGTTACAAAGGACCTGAAGGAGCAGACAACTACCGAAGGTCAGACATGGTTCGACTATTTCATGGACCAGACCTCCGAAACCGTTAAGAGCTACATGGTGCTCTGCGAGGCGGCGAAGGCAGACGAAAAGTTCGATATGGACGATGAGATCGCCGAGGAAGTTGAGAAAACCATTGACGAAATGAAGGCTCAGGCGCAGAGCAACAATGTGACCTTTGACTATTTCCTGAAGGCAATTTACGGCACCGGAGTTACCGAAAAGATTGCACGCAAATGTATGCTTCTCTCCGAAACTGCGGCGCACTACGCAGAGGAGCTTGCAAACCGCTGTGAGTTTACAGAGGCGGACTGGGACAAGTACTACGACGAGAACAAGGATACCTTCCGTAAGGTTGACTATCTTACCTACACCTTCTCCGTAACCGCAACCACCGTAAAGGACGACGCAACCGACGAGGAAAAGGAAGCGGCGGCGGCAGCAGACAAGGCTGAGGCAGAGCGCCTCAAGGGTCTGGCGGCACAGCTTGCGGCAACAACTACGAGGGAAGAGTTCACCGCATATGTTGAAAACTATCTGAGAAACGATAAGTACAAGGATATGGACGAGGAGGCTCTCGAGGAAAGCAAGGTTGATATAGACGCGCTTGTTGAGGGCTGTCTGAAAACCGGCGCAACCTATTCGGAAAGCGACGTTAACAAGTGGCTGTTCGACGACGCAAGAAAGGGCTATGAGACCTATACC
>JAQXKW010000210.1 GCA_029010655.1 Clostridia bacterium
CATGGCAGGACAACCTGACCGTTTCATTGCAGCTTCAGTCCCTTCTGTGGCAGAAATATCCCTCCCTGATGCGCCCCATAGACCTGAAAAGCGCCTCGTTTTATCAGGATACGGGTGCGGGGGCTTTGATTGTGGAATTCGGAACCTGCGGAAACTCCCTGTCAGAGGCGCTGTCCTCGGCGGATATTTTTGCCGAAACCCTTTCCGAATATATAACAAAGTAGCCCGCCTCTCTTGCATTTTACCGAAAACCGTGGTAAAATACAGTGTAAAATGCTTGAAGGAACGGAAAAATGAAAAAAATTGTTATCGGAATAGACGTAGGCGGAAGCACAACAAAAATAGTGGGGTTTGACGTAAGCGACGGGAATTCGGCTCTTATGGAGCCGCTTTTTGTCCGTGCCACCGACCCGCTGACCTCCGTGTACGGCGCATTCGGCAGATTTACGGACGTAAACTCCCTCAGCCTTTCCGATATTGACAAGGTTATGATAACCGGCGTAGGCTCCTCCTACATTCAGAAAAACATGTATTCTCTGGACTGCCGTATTCTGAAGGAGTTCGACTGCATAGGCCTGGGAGGGCTGTATCTGAGCCATTTTGACGACGCAATAATCGCAAGTCTGGGTACGGGCACCGCTCTTGTCCATGCGAAAAAGGACAGCGCCCCCGTGTATCTGGGCGGAACGGGCGTAGGGGGAGGCACCCTTATCGGGCTTTCAAAGCAAATGCTCGGAATGGACACGGTGGAGCATATTGAGGAGCTTGCCAAAACGGGCAATCTCCGCAACGTGGATTTAAGAATCAGCGATATTACAAATCAGGATATTGTCCCGGGCTTCGGCGATACCATGACGGCGTCCAACTTCGGCAATATAAGCGACATTGCCACAAAGGGCGATATTGCATTAGGGATTATCAATATGGTATTTGAAACGGTGGGCATGGTGGCTGTTTTTGCCGCCCGTCAGCATTCCGTGAAGAACATTGTGCTCACGGGAAATCTTACTGCGGTGGCGCAGGCGCCGGATATATTTGAAAGCCTTAACAGAATGTTCGATATGAATTTCGTTATACCCAAATACGCCCAGTTCGGAACGGTTATAGGCGCCGCTCTTGCAGGCGTGCAGGGGTAGGCTGATTAAATGAAAATGGGCTGAAGGAGACAGAGTCTCCTTCAGCCCATTTTTTTCAGAAAAACGTAAGCTGATTTGTTTCTGACATGCCGTCAAGCACGCCGTTTTGGGACAGAAGCTCAATTACGGATTTGGAAAGATTTCCTGCGGCCTTCAGATCCTCTATGCAGAAAATACCCTCTGTATCTCTTGCCTTCATAACACTCTGCGCCGCATTCTCGCCCAGACCGCCGATAGACGCAAAGGGAAGACGGATACCGCCTGCCTCCGGCAGAAACTTTGTGGCATGGGACTTTTTCAGGTCAACGGGGAGAAAGCGTATGCCGCGGACTATTGCCTCGTTGCAAAGCTGAAGTGCCGTAAAGGTTTCATGGTCCTTTGCGGAGGCGTCTCTGCCCATTTTTTCAATCTCGTCCATTTTCGCCTTTACGGCGGAGCGTCCTGCGGAAACCGTCGCCGCCTCAACGCCGCCGGGGGCGGCGGTAAAGTATGCCGCATAAAATTCCTTGGGATAGTACAGCTTGTACCAGCCCAGCCGCAGAGCGTCGATAACGTATGCCGCCGCATGAGCTTTCGGGAACATGTACTTTATCCGCTTGCAGGACTCAATATACCAATCGGGCACCCCGTGCTCTATCATGTCCTTTTCAAATTCGGGGGACAGCCCTTTTCCTTTTCGCACCTTTTCCATTATGTTAAAGGATTCCGCCTTGTCCATGTTATGATTATGGATAAGATACAGCATAATATCGTCACGGCACCCTATAACGTCGGCAATGGTGCAGGTGCCGGCGGCGATAAGCTCGTCCGCATTGCCCAGCCAAACTCCTGTTCCGTGGGTCAGTCCCGAAATCTGCAAAAGGTCGGAGAAGTTTTTGGGCTGCGCCTGAATAAGCACGCCCCGAACAAACTTGGTGTTCATTTCGGGAAGCCCCAAGGTTCCCGTGTCAACACCCAAAAGATCCTCTTTTGTAACGCCTAAGGGCTCGGGGGAAGTGAACAGCTCATACAGCCGCCTGTCGCTCAAATCGCAGTCCAGAACATTGGTGTTTGTGTATTCCTCAAGCCGCTTGTACTTGGTGGGAATATCGTGTCCCAGCTCGTCCAGCTTCAGAATAGTGTCGTGCAGATATTTGAACTCAAAGTGGGTGGTTACCGTGTCGGAATTGGGGTCGTCCGCCGGGTGCTGAACGGGGCAGAAGTCGTAAACGTCGTATTCCTTGGGAACGACGATTATGCCGCCGGGGTGCTGACCGGTGCTCTTTTTTATTCCCACGCACCCGTAGAGAAGCCGTTCCATTTCGGCACGGCACACGGAAACGCCCCGTTCTTCAAGATAATGGGCAACGTAGCCGTATGCTGTCTTGTCCGCAAGGGTGCCGATAGTGCCTGCACGGAAGGCGTGTCCTTTTCCGAACAGCTCCTCCGTGTACTTGTGAATTTTTCCCTGAACGTCGCCGGAGAAGTTAAGGTCAATATCGGGAACCTTGTCTCCGTAGAAGCCCAGAAAGGTCTCAAAGGGAATGTCGTGTCCGTCGCGGTACATGTTCTTTTCGCCGCAGACGGGGCAGTCCTTGGGGGGCAGGTCGAAGCCGGATTTTACGGAGCCGTCCTTTATAAATTCCGAGTGGCGGCATTTGAGACAGCGGTAGTGGGGCGGCAGGGAATTTACCTTTGTAATTCCCGACATCATAGCGGCAAAGGAGGAGCCTACGGAGCCACGGGAGCCTACCTGATAGCCCCATTCCTCGCTTTTATCCACAAGACGCCGTGCGATAATATACATAACCGCAAAGCCGTTTTTGATAATGGAGTCAAGCTCCTTTTCAAGACGGGAGGAAACCTCCTCGGGAAGCGGGTCGCCGTACATTTCCTTTGCGGTCTGGTGGCACTTGTTACGAAGCTCGTCCTCACAGCCCTCAATGTTGGGCGGGTAATTTCCCTTGGGGATCGGGCGCAGAGGCTCTGCCATATCCGCAATAAGGTTTGTATTGGTAACTACCACCTCGTATGCCTTTTCCTCGCCCAGATAGGCGAATTCCTCAAGCATTTCCTGGGTAGTCCGCATGTAAAGCCGGGAAATCTTGTCCGCATCGGGGAATTTCATGCCCGACATAAGAATTCTTCTGTAAATTTCGTCCTCGGGGTCTATGTAGTGGGCGTCGCAGGTGGCGCACACGGGCTTTCCCAGCTTTTCGCCCAGACGCACGATTTTTCGGTTCAGCTCACGGAGCCCCTCCTCGTCGGCAACCATGCCTTTTTCCACAAGAAAGCGGTTGTTGCATATGGGCTGTATTTCAAGATAGTCGTAAAAGTCTGCAATTTCCTCGATTTCTGCCTCAGGCTTGTTGTCGAGAATTGCACGGAAAAGCTCTCCTGCCTCGCAGGCGGAGCCTAAAATCAGCCCTTCACGCAGTTCTTTAAGCCGTGTTTTCGGAATACGGGGGCGCTTTCTGTAATATTTCAGGTTGGAATCGGAGATAAGGCGGTAAAGATTTTTAAGCCCCGCCTGGTTTTTTGCGATAATAACCTGGTGGTAGGTGGGAAGCTTCAGGGGATCGGCGTTTCGGCTCATGGTTTCCGAAAGCTGTTCAAAGTTCGTAATGCCCTCGTCACGGAGCTTGTCAAGCATTTTGAAGAATATGAGAGAGAGCATTTCGGCGTCGTCGGAGGCTCTGTGGTGATTGAAATCACCCAGACCGAAATAGTCCGCAAGAATATCCAGCTTGTGCTTTTTCAGCTCAGGGTTTACATATCTTGACATGGAAAGGGTGTCAAGATAGGGGTTAGGGAAATCAAGCCCCGCATCGTCGGAAACCTTTCTTATAAAGCTGGTGTCAAAATCCGCATTGTGGGCGATAAGAAGCCTGTCGCCGCAGAAATCGAGAAAGGCTTTAACCGCTTCTTCGTTTTTCGACTGACCCTTTACCATGTGGTCGTCAATTCCCGTCAGCTTTGTGATTTCTTCGGGTATGGGAGCGCCCGGGTCTGTCAGAATATTAAAGCGGTCGAGCACCTCGCAGCATTTTACCAAAACTGCGCCGATTTCCGTAATGGCACAGCTCTGTGCGGAAAGTCCCGTAGTTTCAATATCGAAAACCACCATTTCATCGTCAAAGGTGGTGTCCGTGTGCCCGAAAACCGCCCTTTGAGTGTCGTCCACAAAATACGCCTCGATGCCGTAAAGAACCTTGAAGTCCTCCAACTCCTCGGCGGCGAGCATTGCGGTGGGAAACGCCTGTGCGTTTCCGTGGTCGGTTATGGCGAGAGCCTTGTGTCCCCATGCGGCGGCACGCTTTACAACGTCCTTCGGCTGGGGAATTGCGTCCATGGCGGAAAGATTAGTGTGCAGATGAAGCTCCACACGCTTTACGGGGGCGTTATCCTTTCTGATAACGCTTTTTATTTTTTTAATACCCTTTGCGGATACGCTGTATTCACCGTTTTTGTCCTGACGGACGCTTCCGAAAGCAGCTATGCACATGCCGCTTTTCATGGATTTTACGAAGCCCTCGGCTTCTTCCGCTCCCATCATGAGCCTTAGAAACACGGAGGAATCCTTATCGGTAATCCCCACGGTGACAGCCATATCGGAGCTTCGGCGCATTTCGTTTGCGGAGGAAACAAAAATCTGTCCGAAAACGGTAGCGCTTTTCATGGGACGGCAAACCGCACGGAGCGGGGTAGGCTCGTCCGGCTCAAAGTCGTCGCCGTACAGTAATTCCGCACCCTCAATATTAAAGGTCATTCTGCCGCATCTGTATATGTTTTCGGATATTTCTTCAGCGGTTTCAGATGCTTCAAACAGGGATTTCACCTTCTGAAGCTGAGGCTCTGCCTCAGCCTTTTCAGCCTCCTCTGCCTTTGCCGCCGCGGCGGACATTTCCTGACGGCGTGCGCTTTCCTTTGCCTGGGCTTCCAGATTTTTTAAGAATTCCGCCTGAGAGTTCAGAAATTCCTCTCTGTAACGGAGATAATCGTCGCTGCTTTCTATAACCGTTTCAATACTTAGCCCGAATTCGCTTCGGATAATTCCCGAAATCATGTCTCCCGCCCTGCCTGTGTCGAGAAGCTCGACGCCTGCGTCGGAGAAGGGAATGGAGATTGTGAGAACACCGTCCTCGAGAGTATTTTGGCAGTTGTCGAAAAAGCCGTTGGCAAGGGACAGCATTCGCCGTGCCTCGGTATAGATTTCCCCGATATAATCAAGGGAAAACAGGCTTTCGGGATATTTAGGCAAAAGCCTAATATATGTCAGCTCGTATGCTTCGGCAATGTTTTGCTCCAACTTATAGAGTACGGATTTTGCAACGGTAAAAGGGAGACAAAAACGTACCTGGTACATTTTTTTCTCCCTGTCGCCGGACAGCG
>JAQXKW010000211.1 GCA_029010655.1 Clostridia bacterium
GGCATAAGATAAAACCCCTTTAGGGGTTGCCGGAAAAGGGAATGCGGTCGGCAAACCTTTCGGCGCCCCTTTAGGGGTTTTGTCTGCAATATGCCCTTCCAGGGCTTATTCAAGCCTCCGGCTTAGCCGGAGGTCCTGACTTTTACCGTACTGTTTTTTCCTTGGAATAATCGCCGTGGCGGTTTCATAAAATGAACCAGCAATGAGACGAAAATGAAAGGACA
This sequence comes from Clostridia bacterium, assembly GCA_029010655.1. GTDB lineage: Bacteria > Bacillota > Clostridia > Oscillospirales > CAG-272 > Avispirillum. The sequence goes on from JAQXKW010000211.1 coordinate 225, forward strand.
AACGTATGGAAAAAAGGAAATATGAAAACGTATATCTGCCCGAAGGGTATCTTTTAGGCACGGAAATGAACCGAACCTACACATCGTCGCTGAAAATGCTGGAATGTGCCATGAAACGGGGGAAAATCCTTGAGGGCACGGTTTCTCTCTGCGACTGCACGGACATGACCCTCCACATAGATTTCGGCTTTGCACGGGGCATTATCCCAAAAGGTGAAGCCCTGTATTCTCCCGACGGAGGCAAGGATATTGCCGTTATAACCCGTGTGGGAAAGGCGGTTTGCTTTAAGGTGACGGATATTCTGCCGGGGGATTTTCCCACGGTTATCCTATCACGCCGCGCGGCGCAGGAGGAATGTACGGAAAACTATATTAAAAACCTTGTCCCCGGAGATATAATTCCCGCCTGCGTCACTCACCTTGACCCCTTCGGCGCATTTGTGGACATAGGCTGCGGCATTGTTTCGCTTATATGTATAGACTGTATTTCCGTATCAAGAATATTCCACCCCTCCGACCGCCTGACCGTAGGCGAAAAAATATACGCCGCCGTAAAATCCACAGACAGGGAGACAGGGCGCATATATATGACCCTCCGTGAGCTGTTGGGAACATGGGAGGAAAACGCATCCGAGTTTTCCCCCGGCTCTACCGTTGCGGGAATTGTCAGAAGCGTCGAGGACTACGGAATATTTGTTGAGCTTTCGCCTAACCTTGCAGGGCTTGCGGAGCTGAGAGACGGCGTTTCGCCCGGAGACGTTTGCTCCGTTTACATAAAAAGCATAATCCCCGCCCGAATGAAAATAAAGCTGGTTTTAATAGATTTCCGCCCCGGTGCGAAAACGCCGCCCCCGCCCCTGAAATACTATGTGGACGCCGCCCGCACAAGCCACCTTGACCGCTGGAAATATTCCCCCGAGGGCTGTGCCAAAACCGTGGAAACCGTGTTCTGACTAAATTATTCCTATGGATACTAAGCGGAATGCGAGGCTCTGCTCATATGCGGCTAGCGGCTAGCGGCTAGCTGCTAGCTGCTAGCTGCTGGCTGCTAGCTGCTGGCTGCTGGCTGATAGCTGCCAGCTGCTAACTTCCCCTCACTCTTAAACAGCGTCTTTCGGCGCTGTTTTATTTTTTCACAAACTTGTTGACATGTCAACAAGTTTGTGAAATACTCTATACTTGTTGAGATGTCAACAATTATATGGGGAGGTACACATGAAGAACAGATTTGAGACCTTTACCATGCTGATTAACAGAATCAGCCGCAATATACGCAAAATTAAAAACCGGGAAATGGCGGAATACAGCCTGAGAAGCTCTCATGTTTCCTGTCTTTACTACCTGTTTATCTCCGAGGGGCTGACCGCCACCGAGCTTTGCGAAAGATGCGAGGAGGATAAAGCCACCGTTTCCCGCTCGCTTGACTACCTTGAAACCAACGGGTATCTGACCTGTGAATCGAAAAAAGCAAAACGGTACAAAAGTCCCCTTGTGCTGACCGAGAAGGGCGCGCTTGTGGGCAAAAAGATTGCCGATAAGATTAACGGCATACTTGAAGAAATAAGCGGCGGACTTACAAACGAAGAAAGGGCGGAGTTTTACCGCAGTCTTTCCATAATCAGCGACAGCCTTGAGGCTGTTGCAAACAGATAGAAAAAGCCCTGCAAAAAGCTGTTGCATATACTTTTATGATAAATCATTAATCATTACGCTGAAAAAGTCCGGGAAATCCGGACTTTTTCGACAGGCTTTGCTCGTTGCGCCGATTAGGCATCAATCATTTGAAATATATTTTGCGGCGTAACCGAGCCGGGCGAAATATGTATTGATCAAATTTTTTAATTCTTTAACGGTATCCTTGGCAATTTTATTGGATTTTGGAAAGCTCCAAGAATCAATAGCATCAATTTCAACTGTTTTCAATTCTTCGTTCAGTTCGGCTGAAACCCAAATACCGAGTTCATTCCACTTGACATAAATATAATCGTCTTCAAAAACGATGTCTTTATGTTTCATTTTTTCGAAACGTTTTTTCAATTCTTTATCATTCAAAATTATCTCTTTTTTCATGGTTCTCCAAAATGCCCATAAGCTTTGTTCGGGATCTAAATCTTTGATAGGATCAAGTGTGTCAGGCGAATCGGCAAAAGGAAATTTATTATTAAACAAATATTTACGAATCATTCGTATTCCACGGTTTTTTACAGGATATTGAAAGCCCATGTACGGAATCCGCATGCTGTCAAATGTGCAAATCCGTTTTTCCAAATCAACCACACATGGAAGATTTGCTGTATTAAACCCATCTCCACCGTTTTTGCAAACTACGTCAAACAGATTGCTTCTGAGCTTTTCATCAACTTGCTTTGCAAATATTACAATTACGGTAACGCGGTTTAACGGAGAACTCCTTTGTGATTTATCAAGAAAGCGATGCTTCTTTTTGCCTATTAATGACTTTGAATTCACTATTGCAGAATTGACAATCAAGTTATACAGGTTTTTATCCAAAAAATCAGTATGATACGTCGCAATAACCTTTTCTATGCCTTTTGAATAAATCGTTATCGGGGCATTGCTTTTATATTGAAGCGTTTCCGGCAACGGCGAAATCGCCGTGGGCTCGTATTTTTTACCGAAACGCAAGATTTTCTTTTCAACCTTTTGTACGGTGAATGATTGTGGCAAAACAAAGCGTTTTCTTGTAGTATTTTGACAATGTAACGCTGCAAGCGCTAAATCCATTGACCATAACAAAATTAGGTTTTTTACCAGATATATTATAAGACCGACTGTGAAACCTAAAAAGACAATGATTTTTACTATATCGGGGATAAATTTAATATTTGAAACAATAATAATCGGAGCAATAAACACGCCAATAACAACTACATAAACAAGAATCCTGCAAAGCAATGCTTTTTTTAATTTCGGAAAAGCCAAGCAACTCACCTCCACAAGACAAAGATTACCATCTGAGTATAACATAAAAGTGAAATGGTTTCAATTATTTTAGTTCATTTCCTCTCCGGGAACCGATTTAGGCATCAATCATTTGAAATAAATTTTGCGGCGTAACCGAGCCGGGCGAAATATGTATTGATCAAAATTGTAATTCTTAATTGCTTTCGCAAACAACTGTGTTATAATGTAGCAAAGTATTATGATTTTTCGGCGGAAAGTACGCAGAAGGGATTAATTAAAAAATGAAGCTTCACAACGGTAATTCTCTCTTTACCTCCGGGTTATCGCTTCGCGCCGGTCACCGTCGCATGTCGACCGCCGTCGCTCGCAGGCTCGCTCGGCGCTCTCCTTGCTTTGGGTGACACCGCTTGCCAAAACAGTCCACCGGACTGTTTTGTCTTCGCTGACCCGACGAGCTACCAGGCTGCTCTACCCCGCGATATGGATTATATAGCCTTTTGGTGCCGGAGACCGGGCTCGAACCGGTACGGGAATTTCTTCCCATTGGATTTTAAGTCCAAGGCGTCTGCCAATTCCGCCACTCCGGCACATTGGCTACGCATCTGCCCGATGCACCTTTCCTTAAGGCTTATATATTATATCACCCTTATATCTCTATGTCAATACTTTTTACAAAAAATCTTTTCGACCGTTTTCTCTCTCTTTCCCCCTCTTGACTTTCTTCCGTTACCATATATAATCAATATTGGAGGGATTACTATGAGATATATTGTTGACAACGATTTACACATACACACTTTTCTTTCCCCCTGTTCGGGAGACAGGGAGCAAACGCCCGAAAACATACTGAAATACGCTCTGAAAAACGGTTTTACGGACATTTGCATAACAGACCACTACTGGGACCCGAAAGTGCCCGGTGCATCAACCTATTTGGCAAAGCTTGACACGGAGCTTTTGAAGCGTGCGCTTCCCCTGCCCCGTGCAGAGGGTGTCAACTTCATGTTCGGCTGCGAAACGGAGCTTGACCGTTTCGGCAATCTTGCCATTGCTCCGGAAACTTACGGTGAGTTTGATTTTATCGTTAGCCCCATAAACCACTTTCACATGGAGGGCTTCACTCTGCCTCCGGAGGAT
>JAQXKW010000212.1 GCA_029010655.1 Clostridia bacterium
GTTTACTGAACAATCCCTCAGTCACGGCTTCGCCGTGACAGCTCCCTTTACACAAGGGAGCCTTTGGTGTGCGGTACCATTCCGGGCAAAACCTGTCGTACCATATTCATATAGTTTTTGCTGTTACAGAGTACTACGAAACATGCCGCTATCCGCTAAAAAGCTCGCCGAAATCGGCGAGCTTTTTCTGTTTAATTCTCTCCCCTGATACCGAACACATCAACGAGCTTACGCTCTTTATCGAACATGGCGTTATACTGCAAATGTGAATACAGTGTCAGAGTATCGCTGTAATTCTGATTTACGTAATCCGTTTCGTGGAACGAATACCCGTAATCGAACCAGCCCATGGCGTTTACCGCCATTATTTCCTCATTTGTCTTTTTTACAAACTCGGTAAAGTCCGTGCCTCCCACGTCCACCATATCAAGAAGCCATGAGGACAGATAGTTTATACTGGTAAGGGGTGTGGCTCTGTCACAGCTTATGGGATAATTCGCCCAGAACAGGTACGGCACCACATATTTCGCCTGCTGTTTTCTCTGTGAGGACTCGTCCGTTACATGATAGAATTTTGAGGCTATATTGCTCAGTGACGGCTGGTGGTCGCCGTAGAACAGAATCAGGGTTTCCTCGTCTGCGTTTTCAAAGTACTCAACAAGCTCCCGCAGGGCTTCGTCGGAGTTGCGGATACTGGCAAGGTACTCCCTGATGCTCATATAGTTTTCGTAGCCCTCCACATTTATAACGTAATCCTCCGGCGTAAATCCCGTGCCCAGATATCCGCCGTGGTTCTGCATGGTAACCACGAAAGCGAACATAGGCTCGTCGGGGTCCTTTTGCTCGTACAGCTCCTCCACCTTACGGTACGCCGCCGCATCGCTTATATGTCCTCGGAAGTAATCCTCCTCGGTAAGGTCGGTAAAATCGTCTGCAAAATAGGTTTCGTCAAAGCCGTAATATGAATATATTCTGTCCCTTTGCCAGTTGGTACGGTTTTCCGGGTGCATACCCACCGTTTTATAGCCTGCGTCGTTGAACAAATCCACTATGGAGAATATATTCTCCTGCTTCATATAGAGGTTATACGCCACCGTATTGCGGGGAATGAACTGCACCGACATCTCCGTTAAAAATTCCAGCTCGGAATTTGCCGTGTTTCCCCCGTACACCGACGCCAGCGCATGACCTTTCATTATATTGTCCTCCACGTCCGACAAAGAGTCAAGAAACGGAGTGGGGGACTCGGAAAAGTTAATGCCCGTTTCCAAATACTTCGCCACGTTATGGACGTCGCAGAAGGTTTCGTTCATTATCACTATAACATTGGGCTTTTTCTTTTCCGCCGCCGAAGGCTCGGTCTTTTCATCTGCAAGATAATCCTCAAGATGTTCGGGTAGGGCTTCCCCGTCGTAGCCTTCCGGCACGGTTACTCTCGTTGCGGAGGCGGAATATATAATATTTACCCAAAAGCCGTTTCTTTCGCTTCCTCTGTACTTCCAGTACTTATCCTGATAGTCGATAGCGGACGACCACAGCTGTGTATAAATCATTATGGCGCAAAGCACGGTAAGGGTTATGGCTCCAAGAGAAATCGCCGTTCTGTGCCAGCTTCTTTCGTGGCTTGGGAAATGTGAGCGTAGCACAAAGGTTATAAAGCAAATTCCCAGTATTACGGCAGTTCTTGAGGTTTGGGATATTTCAAAAGAATAGCCCCCTGCAACCTCTACCGCAGTTCCGATTGAGCTCAGGTCGGAAAACTGTATTTCAAAGCTTCTCGCCTGCACTACCAAATGGTCCGCAATACCGATTATAAAGCACAGCACCGTTACAACGGTTACGGTCAGCTTTACGTTTCCCGTTACCATCCACAAAAGGCTGACAAGCCCCAAAAGGAGCACTATATTCATAACAAACTTCACGGGTCCGATAAGTATAAAGCCGCAGCTTATTGCCGTTTGCATAAGCATGAAAATTATAACCGTGAAGATTACCAGTATGAGAAATCTGAACGGCACCGGCAAGGCGTCGTCCACCCGGAGTCTGAACATAAGGAACAGCATAAGCGCCGCCCCTCCCGCAAGGGATATTATCCAATTTATGCCCAGAATAAGCGACACGATTGAAAGAACCGCAGACAAGGCGGCGTACACCGCAAGGTGCTTTCTTTCCGTGTCGCACACTATATGAAACAATCTATTTCTTTTATCAGTTTGCATTTTTTCTCCTCTATGCGAAGCTCGCATACATATTCATTGTACCACAAATGTTTTGATTTTTCCATACCTTTTAAGATTTATGTAAAATATTTGCAAAATCTATACAAATTTTTATATACTATTGTGTTTTTGTGCGTAATAATGTATAATAGGCTTAAAGTATGTAATTCATGCTTAATCTATTAATACGGAGGCAGATATGTCCGGTTCCTTTTCTGTTATGCCCATTATCTGGGCCTTAGTTGCAGTATTTGTTTTGATAGTCATTATCAAAAATATCTGTATCGTTCCGCAGGCAACGGAATTTGT
>JAQXKW010000213.1 GCA_029010655.1 Clostridia bacterium
AGTAGGCGAGAAACATCAGGAACATGGTTTTTGCGTCGGCGCTTTCACCAACGGCAACAGTACACAGAACCGTAACAAGCGCCGAGAAAAGATTGAGAACGGTAATCTGTGCGAAAACCGCCAGAAGCTTTTGGGAGAGAACCTTAGTTCTGGAGACGGGATGGGTCAGGAGAAATTCGGCGGTATGCTCCTTTTCCTCTTTTGAAAGAGCGGAAATACCCAGAATTGATGCGAATAAAGCGCCGCCCAGCCCCAGCACGTTTCCGCATTCCACGCCGAAATAGCCTATAAACGAGCCGAAATTAATTCTGTCCATGCCGAAAGCGGCGGAAAAAGAGCCCATATCGGCAAACATAGCGCTGATGTCCGACATCTGCGTTTTCATTTCCGGGTATATGAGCACGCAGATACCCAGCATAAACGCACCGGCACATGACCAAATAAGGAGGGATATTTTACCTCGCTTTATTTCGTGAAAGAAGATTGTCATTTCAGTTTTCCTCCTTTGCGTAGTAGTGCATGAATACCTCGTCAAGGTCTGGGTCTGTAACCGTAAAATCCTCAAAGGAAACAGCGGCGAGAGACGACAGCAAATCCTTGGGACTGCCGGCGTAAAGGAAGCTGACAGCGCCGTTTTCAGCCGTTATGTTTTTAGCTCCCGAAATTTCAGGCAGGGTCTGCGCGCCCTGAAGTGTAACACGCTTTACTCCCGTGTGCCCCAGCTTTTCCACGCTGTCGGATGCGAGAATTTTGCCGTCACGAATAACGGCGGCGTGCTTGCAGTAACGCCCTATTTCCGACAGTACATGGGAGGAAAGAAATACCGTTGCGCCCTCACGGTTCCGCTCTGTAAGCAGAGCGTAAAATTCTCTCTGCATCAGCGGGTCAAGTCCGCTTGTGGGCTCGTCTAAAATATACAGCCTCGGCTTGTGCTGAAGCGCACAGACAATTCCCACCTTTTTGCGGTTTCCCAGAGACAGTTCGTCCACCCGACGGGAGGTGTCAAGCTCAAGCCTTTCGCAAAGCCTTTCCGCCTCCTCTCTGCAGTCCTTTTTGTGAAGCCGTGCGGAATAGGAGAGAATGTCCCGAACCCTCATTCCGTTGTAGAACATGGCTTCCGACGGCAGATACCCTATCTGAGACAGTATTTCCATGTGATTTTTCTCAATATCACAGCCGAGCACCGTGCCGCTCCCTCCCGTTGGGGAGATAAGACCCAAAAGAGTGCGTATGGTGGTGGATTTTCCGGCGCCGTTGGGACCGATAAAGCCGAAAAAGTCCCCCTCCCCCACACATAGATTGACGCAGTCAATACCACGGTTTTTTCCGTAGTATTTCGTCAGATTTACAGTTTCAATGGCTTTCATATTTTTTCCTCCGTTTCGGTGTATTTCATAGGTGTAAAGCGAATTCCGTTTACGGTTTGCTCTCTGCCTGCGGCGGCAAAGCCGAGGGATTTGTAAAAGGGCAGACCGAAGGGAGATGAATTAACGGTGACCTCGCCGTGCGGAGTGTCGCCGAGAAGGTGCAAAAACAGCTTTGTTCCGATACCCCTGCGGTGGTATGAGCCTTTCACAAAGAAAAAGCAAATGTGCCGCACCTTTTGCCGAAAGCCGATTATCCCTACAAGCGTTTCTCCGTCAAAAGCGCCGTAATATTCAATCCCCGAAAGATATTTTTCATCGCCGAGGCAGCTAAGAAATTCCGCCGTTCCTTCCTCGGGATATACGGGAGCTTCAAACTCCGAAAACACCTCAAGGGCAAGGGAAAGGGCGGAGGGAACCTCGCTTTTTTCAAGCTGCCGGTATGCGTACGGCTCCTTCGTTATCGCATACAGCGCCATATTGCACACCCTGCCGTTCTTTTGGGCGTTGTTTTTCATAATGCCCTCAAGCCGAAAGCCGGACTTTTCAAGCACCCTGCGTGAGGGAAGGTTGTTTTCAAAAGGCTCCGCGTAAATCCTCAGTATGTCCGTCTCATCGAATATTTTTTTGCACAGCAGCATAACTGCCTTTGTCATTATCCCTTTTCCCCAATATTCCTCGGCAAGATAATAGCCCAGCTCCGCCGTGCGAAAATGGATATTGCCCTGCCTGAAAGCGCCTATACTGCCAGCCGCCGTTCCGTCAACGTCAATCGCATAGGCAAAGGTGCGGTCAGGGTCTGCTTTCAGCATTGCGTCTATGTATTCGGCGGCGTCCTTCTCGGTGTAAGGATAGGGAATTCCGTCACGCAGCTTGTTTTGCACATTTTTATTTGAAAGCGCCGCCGCAAGAGCTTTTGCGTCCTCTGCTTTCCATTTTCTTAAACTAATTTCCATGTGCGCCGCCCCTTTCCCGTAAAACGCTTCAACGGCTTTTCTGTGCGCATGCCGTAAACCTTCCCGCACGGTCGTCAGGAAGGTATGCAAAAGGTATGAGCAACTGTTGCCGCTTTTTATCTTTGTGTAGATTATAGCAAAACGAAGGGCATGAAAAAAGTGGCAGAATACATAAAAATGTGTTAATTTTATAGATAAATCTGCGGTTGCCGCCTGACAACCTACCGTCCGATGTCGTCCACCGCCGCCCGTCAGCAAAAATGCGAACGGTATAATTTGCCTCCCTTGTGTAAAGGGAGGTGGCACGGCGTATGCCGTGACGGAGGGATTGTCATTGCAGGGGTACAAGTACCCTCGACAATCTCTGCGTGCGGTTTGATGTTCTTACCGTCTGTGAAAATGCGATAATAATACCGTAGGGCGCCGTCTTGCTCCCGCCGCTTATTGGTTTTAGCAAAATATCCGTCAACAAGATTAACATACGGTTTGTTTCCTATATGAACGCATAAATTCTACGCAAAACGGCGGGAGCAAGCTGTACAATGTAATAAGATAGTAAACAGGTAATGTAATAGGATAGTAAACAGTTTTGAAGTATAATAGAAGGCAAGAAATGACCAAAAGAAAGAGGTTATGGAAATGCCTTGGAAGGAAAAAACTGTG
>JAQXKW010000214.1 GCA_029010655.1 Clostridia bacterium
GAAAATCGGGGTGCTGGTTATTGAACAGACCGCCCAGATTAAGACAGTTTACACGAACGCCTGCGGCGCCGTATCTGCCCGCCATAAATCTGGTAAGGTTCAGCATGCCACCCTTGTGGAAAAAATAATCGGGAGCGCCGATTGCGTCCATTTCCGGATGTCCCTCATAAAGGTAAGGGTTTGAGCCGCATATACCCATATACGAGCCTATATTAATAATACTGCCGCCGCCCATTTTCTCCATGTGATTGCCGAAGGCTCTTGTTATTGCGAAAAGTCCCGTACAGTTTACCGCCATGGACTTTGCAAAATCCTCCAGGGGTCCGTCATACTCGTTCATGGGGCGAAGAACGGAGTTATTGACAAGAATATCAACCTTTCCGTCGCGCTTTATCATTCTGTCAAGGAGAGCCTTTATGCTTTCCTCGTCCTCCTGGTCGTAGCAGTCCGCATAAACCTTATCATAGCCCATGGCGTTAAGCTCGTCGGCAAATTCTTTGCACTTATCAAGTCCTCGTGAAGCACAGCACACTGTAGCTCCGGCGTCTGCCAGGGCGATAACCATTTGCTTTCCGTAATATCCCGAACCGCCCGTTACAAGAGCAACCTTTCCGTCAAGGCGGAATCTGTCGATAATATTTGCTTTTTCCATTATTTCAGCCCTTCTTAAAACAGCTTTTTAATTGCGTCAACAATTACTTTTCCGGCTTCACCGGTGAAAATAGAGGTACCAACCTCATAGCCGCCGTCGTCAACGGCATCGGGAGTATAAATATATCCGGGGAGCGAGCCGTTTGTCAGCTCGAACACGAAGGTCTTTCTAAAGGGCGAAGCCTCTTTCAGCTCAAGTCCGTATTCCACGAAAATTTCGCCCTGGGTTCCGCATATAAGCGTATCGCCAAGCTGAAGGGTCATTACCTCGCAGGGAAGCTCATCATCGGAAATCTCGCCCTTTGCGGCGATTTCGGAGTAGTAGAAAATATTCTCTTTTCCGAACATTTCAAGCTCGCAGTTGCGTTTCTTAATATAATCGTCGTCAGGCATTTCGCGGAAAGCCTTTCTTGCTTCTTCCATTTCTCTGATTGCAACGTCCAGCGGAGGATATTCTCTTATGGGAAGGTCCACTTCTGCGGACTTGAAGCAGATTTCAAGGTCATCCTTAAATTCCATATTCTCAATTGTATGGAACACTTCAACAGCCAGAGTTGAGCCCACGCGTGCCGCTTCCTCAAAGTTCTGCCCTACTCTGTGGTATCTTGAGGACTGATTTCCGCTTGTTCCCTGCGCAAACATGAATTTTGCTTCGGGATATGCAAAGTGGAAATATCTTCTCATATATCCGGGGTAATCTGCCGTAACATACAGGTTTTCCGCATGGAGATATGTGGGATGAAGCGCATAGTTGGTAAGAATACCCCTAACTGTCCCCTCTGCGTCCTTTACGCAGATTACGTTTACGCTGTCGTCCTGCAAACCGTTTTTGAATCTTCTGTTTCCGCCAACACCCTGCTCTTTTCCGCAGTGACCTACGCCGATACCCACGGTTGCGTCAAAGGTGTTCGCCTTGGCTTCTCTGATGCAAGCTTCTACCTTGGGAAGAAGCTCTGCAATGTATGAAGGATCGTCATGAAGTCCCTCTGCAAGCTCTGACGCCAAAGGCGTTGCGGACCAGGGACCAGAATGTGTATGGGAAGTGGTGAACATAATGTTGCCGCCGATCTTCTCACGTATGGTCTTACAGTATTTCTTTCCGAAGAAAAGAAGATCGAGGGTTACCATTACGATGTCGTCTTTACCGTTATTCAGATAAAGAGCACCGCAGTAAAGAGGATCGTGAACACCGATGTTCGGTCTGGGACAGTGGGGATAGCCCGCCATCTGCACTCCCTCCTTGGGGGAAATGTCAACAAGAGCAATACCTGCTTTCAGCATAAAAATACCTTCTTTTACTTAAGATTTATAAACATTTATTACATTAAACGAATCGTCAACGGTGACGATATCTGCGTCCTTGCCGGCTTCAAGGGAGCCCTTGCGGTCGAAAATACCCATAAGCCGTGCTGCGTTTTCGCTTGTGACCTTTACAACCTCCGGCATGGTGAACCCAAGATTATAAAAGTTTCTCGCCACTCTGTTCATTGTAAGCTTTGAGCCGTTAAGCTCGCCGTTGAGAATGTTGATTTCTTCGCCCTCGCCGTCGTCGCCGCAGGCGTCGGTAATTCCGATAATTCTGTCAGCACCCACGGTCTTTTTTACCAGCTTCACCATTTCCGGTCTGACGTGAATGCCGTCCTTGTCGCAAATGATTTCATAGGTCAGCCCGTCTTCGATAAGCACAGCCGTATTAAAATCTGTTTCAATGGTTCCCGCCCAGCGAGTGGGAGAATAGGACGCACCGGTAGCGTCAAAAAGGTGAGTGACGTTTTTTACGCCGTTAGCCGACACTCTCCTGATATCCTCAGGCGATGCGGCGCTGTGTCCTACGGAGGGTACAATCTTGCGGCTTACAAGTTCGGAAAGAAACTCATCGGTGCCGCAAACCTCAGGCGCAAAGGTAACGTGACGGACTGTGGGATAATTCAGAAGCGGCAGATAGTCCTCAGGGTCTGCAACAAGCTCTCCGCCACGACTTAAAGCGCCGTATTTGGGATTAAGATACGGTCCTTCAAGGTGTATTCCCATAACATTGGGACAATGGGGCATTTCGTCCGTTATCTTTTCGATAGCACGGCGCAGTCCTTCAAATCCCAAGTCTCTGTAAAGGGTTGCGCACATGGTGGTTGTACCGTGCTTCAAATGAAAGTCGGACGCAGTTTTCAGGTCATTGTGAACCCAAACACCGTCACCTGCATGGCAATGAATATCAATAAATCCGGGCAGAATCCAGCCGTCAACTGTAACAGTTTCACCGCATTTCGGAGCGGACGATTTCTCCCCGGCGTAGATTATGCGACTGTCGCTTACCGCAACAGCCGCATCTTCTACTACCTTGCCGGCTATTACCGCTTTGCCGATCAAAGTAAATTCGTTCATATTAATATCCTACGGTCTCCCAGCACTCAAAGGGCTTTGCAATTTCCTCGGACATATAAACGTCCGTATCCCAAAGCTGGAGAATGGAGGAAGGAACAAGAGGAGTTACCTCGCCGTAGCAAACAAGGCGGGAAATCATTCTCTGCCATGCGGAGAAGGTACCCATAGTTGTAATAGCGTGCATTTCCAGACGGTTTCTGGCATTCTTTGCGTCAACAGGGCCGATAGTTGCCGCCTTGGGGGGAACATTTGCAATATCTCCGGAGCAGCCGAAGCAGCCGTGGAGAGAATTCTGCATAATTGTCATGGGATTAAGAGTTACAACTCTTGCCTCCATATTTATGTACTCCTCAATATCGGGACAGCCGAATTCAGGGGTGCAGGGGTCGATAAATGCAAGATGACCTGCCCAGCCGGGACCGGAATAGCAAACGTCTGCACCGCCCTCGCCGCAGTCGGTAATCATCTTGGAGTAGTCCTTAATATTTTCGTTTGTGGGATAGTGTACCTGGCTGAGAGGCATACGGAGATCCTCTCTTATCTTGCCCCAGAAATATTTTACGTTGCTGTGAGCAAAGCCTGCCGCATAATCCAGAGGCGCAATATTGCCGTCCTGGTCAGCCCACTCATCCATACAGAAAATATGGACATTGCGGCAGTTAATATTCATTCTGTTAATAGCCTCTGCAACGCAGGAATACTCTACGGGACAGGGATTGGGGCAAATCATAACCACCTTTTCGTTCATCATGTCGGAACGGGCAATTCTTGCTACCATGTCGGCAATCCAAACTCCGTCGGGGCTTGGTACTATATGAATACGGAAATTAGGGTTGGGGTGCTTTTCCATATCCTCTCTTTTAATGTTTCTGCACCTTTCAAGAACCTCCTTATTCTTATAAGGAACAAACGGTGCGGGATCAAAAGTAAACATATATGCTCTCCTTTAATAAATTTTTACGGATTTATAATTTTGCGGCAACCTGCGGGAGGAATTTTTCCCGAGGAAGCGAGAATTCCTGCTCCCAGAGAGCCGGTTTCCGAGGTATCCAGTATCTCAACGGGAATGCCGCACACTCTTGCAAGTATTCTGCACCAAATATCGCTTTTGGAGCCGCCGCCGAACACCTTCAGACATTCTGCGCCGCCCAAAGAGTCAACTGCGTCTGCTATATCCCTTGACACGCCCTCATAGAGCGCATAAATAACGTCCGCCTGAGTAGTTGACAGGGTTATGCCGGATATGGTTCCTCCCGAATGCAGGTCGCTTTTGAAGGTAACGCCGTTTGCGCCCGGTTCGGACTCCTCTGCGAGAAGGTCCATTTCTTTATATGATTTGCCGCCGAATAAATTGCGGGACAGCCAGCGAAGGGAGGCACCCGTTGTCATCAGGGCGATTTCCGAAATATAGCTTTTATCGTCGAAGCGGAACAGGCATGCGTCCCCTATTCCCTCCTCCGAAAGCTTAGAAATTGCGGTTGCGGTGCCGAAGGAAACGGTACACACGTTGTCTTTAATGCCTGCGCCGATTGCCGCCAGCTTTTGATCCTGACCGCCTAAATATACTATACAGCCGGGGTCAATGCCGCATCTGCTTGCCACCTGAGGCAACAGCTCTCCCACAACCTCTCCCATACATCCCACCTCGGGAAGCTTATCGGGGTCTATGTGGGAGAAAGCTAACAGCTCTTTGTCCCAGCACTTATTATGTATATCATAAAGCATGGAGCCGCCGGCAACCGTATAATCGGTAACGGGCTTCCCGCACATTTTCAGGTTGACAAAATCGAGAGGGAACAAAAATTTATAGGTTTTATCGTATATTTCCCTGCAATTGTCGTAGAACCAGCAAAGCTTAGGCAAGGAATAATCGGGAAGGCACGGCTTTCCGGTAATATCGTAAATCTTTTTTTCGCCGAAGGTATCACGGAGCCTTATAGCATAGCTTTCCGCACGCATATCAAGCCAGCTTATGGCGTTATAAAGGGTTTCGCCGTTTTTGTCAACGGGAACAAAGGATATGCTCTGGGTGCTTACGGATATTCCCTTTACGCCGGAAATTCCCGTCTTTGAAACAACCTGACGGAGCCCGTCGCAAATAAGCGACCACCACTCGTTTGCGTCCTGCTCAACAAAGCCGTCCTTGAAAATCAGCTCGTATTCCCTGTTGTACTCGCACAACGCTTTCCCGTTTTTGTCGAACATTACGGTTTTACAGCCGGTAGTACCCAGGTCAATGCCTATATACATCTGATACACCTTCCTTGTGTCACTTACACAATTATAGATATAATGTCCTTATTTGTCAATAATTACATTAATTTTTTCAAAGCATTTGGGGATGTATTTTTGAAAAAGCGGCGGGATCGTCCAATCCTGCGCACAGGGAATAAAGCTTATCGGCAAAATCCGCCGCATTGTACTGTGACAGAGCCGTGCCCGACAGAGAAAATCTGTCCGACGGATTTGTTACTATTGGGAAATCACAGCATTTTCTTATGCTTGACAGATACCGTCTTCCCTTTTCGTTTGCCGAAAGTACACGTGTAAACTGGACGCCTTCCTTTATATCCTCCGTCAAAACCGAGCATAGGGCAAACAGCGCCGCTCTTTTAAGCCTTGAATTTGTATAACGCTTTGTAGCGGAAAGCTCAAGCCACTTTCTAAAGTCGTTTGTAATTACCGAGGCGTTACAAAGCCTGCCGCCGACTCCTCCCGTACACTCCGCCGTCTGCGGCGGAGCCTTCAGCGTTCTGAAATGGTGGAATTCAAGCTCCGTCAGCCTTTCCGGCTTTACTGCACGGCTATCGGACAAGTATAGCTTTTCCCGTATTGCACCTGCGCTTGCCCCGGGTATTCTTTTTACGGGGTGTAGCGAGACCGTCGCCCTTCTGCAGTATTCTACCGCAAGAATATCATTGGGCGACGACAAAATGCTTTCGGGAACCGATGAAAAACCGCTTTTTATTGTCTCCGCCCTATTTTCGGCGGCTCTGCCCGTTTTTTTACTCTCTGCTCCGTTCAGTATTTCAGCCGCTCTTAAAATGGCGTTCAGGTCGGCGCATTCACTTCCGAACCAAAGGTCAGTTGCAAACAGGCTTTCGGCAATGCGGACGCCCGCCTCGGAAAAATACTCCGCAGACGATGAAGAAAACGGAAACGGCAGTTCTACGCAGAGATCTGCGCCGCCCTCAATTGCGGCACGTGCCCTTTTATATTTATCATACACGGCGCACTCGCCCCGCTGAACAAAGTTGCCGCTCATAACGGCAATAACCGTGTCGCTGTTCTCCTTTGCGGCGGACAGAACATGAGCGTGCCCTTTGTGAAACGGATTTAATTCGCATATAACTGCCGAAATTTTAATCATTTCAAAATAATTCCTTAAAAACTATTGTATTCCGACAAATAATTATGTATAATTAAATGTCTCGTGCCTGTTTAATTGTATAACACGGCGCCTAAATTGTCAAATATTTTTTATATACTGAAAGGGATAAATATGAAAGTTCTCGTAGTAAACGCAGGCAGTTCTTCGCTGAAGTATCAGCTTTTCGACACCGTCGAAAACACGGTTCTTGCAAAAGGAATCTGTGAAAGAATTAAAATCGACGGTCGTATCGAGCATAAGCTGCCCGACGGTACCAAAATCAAAAAGGAAATCCCCATGCCCGACCATGCGGTTGCAACTCAGATAGTTATTGACTATCTTACCGACCCTCAGTACGGCTGTATTAAGGACATGAGCGAAATCGAGGCGGTAGGTCACAGAGTTGTCCACGGCGGAACCTACTTTACAAAGTCCACTCTCGTTACGGACGATGTAGTTGAAAAGCTCCGCAAGTGCGTGGATTTTGCTCCTCTGCACACCCCTGCGCACATTATGGGTATCGAAGGCTGTACAAAGGCTATGCCCGGCGTTCCTCAGGTTATCGTTATTGACACCGCATTCCATCAGACAATGCCCCCTCAGGCATACACATATGCCATTCCCTACGAAATGTCAAAGGAATATGAAATCCGCCGCTACGGCGCGCACGGCACAAGCCACAGATTTGTTGCAGCCGAAATGTGCAAAATTCTCGGCAGAACGGAAAATACAACAATCGTTACCTGCCACATCGGAAACGGTTCCTCCATTTCCGCAGTAAAGGACGGCGTTTGTATTGACACTTCAATGGGTATGACCCCTCTTGCAGGAGTTATGATGGGTACACGCTGCGGAGATATTGACCCTGCCGTTGTCACCTATATTATGAAAAAGACCGGCATGTCCCCCGACGAAATGAGCGATTTCATGAACAACAAGTGCGGTTTCTTGGGAGTGTCCGGAATTTCCTCCGACAGCCGTGACATTGAAGCCGCAATTCTTGAAAACAACGAAAGAGCATATCTTACCGCTACTACCCTTGCATATCAGGTTAAGAAATACATCGGCTCCTATGCCGCAGCCATGAACGGTCTCGACGCAGTAGTATTTACCGCAGGCATGGGCGAAAACAACCCCGAGCTTCGCGAAAGAGCCTGCACAGACATGGAATTCCTGGGCATAAAGATTAACAAAGAGGTCAACGCCGCGGCTCACCACCAGCCCAACATTGTTGAGCTTTCCACCCCTGATTCAAAGGTCAAGGTATACCTTATCCCCACCAACGAGGAACTGATGATTGCAAGAGACACGGAAGCAATCGTAACAAACAAGTAATTTCAGCTTTACGAGCCCTGCCCGTTTTGCGGCAGGGCTTTTTATCGGAATTTATTATGCATTTTTTACAAAAGATTTAACAATCGTTTGTAAAATCATTGACAAGTCGGAAACTTTATTGTAATATTATAACGACTGTTTGTGCGTAAAGGAAGTAACATGAAACAAGCCTTTGATAATATACCGATAAATGAAATAGTAACTAAAGAGCACCTTGAATACGATAAACCCTCAAGTCTTTATCTGTTTTTCAAGCGGCTTTTCGATATTGTTTTTTCGATTGTTTCAATAATACTGCTTTCGCCGATTTTTCTGTTTGTTGCTATTGCCGTTAAATTAGAGGACGGCGGTCCCGTAATATATAACCGCATGTGTGTACGTCCTGACGGAACGACCTTCAAAATGTATAAGTTCCGCAGTATGAAGCCTGATGCGGACTGCTTTGATAAATGGCTCTCACCCGATGAAATCGAACAACACCGCAAAGAAGCGAAAATCGAGGACGACCCACGTGTTACAAAATGCGGAAGCTTTTTAAGAAAGCTGAGTATTGATGAATTGCCTCAGCTTTTCTGCATTCTTCAGGGAACCATGAGCTTTGTGGGACCCAGACCCATTACCGAGGAGGAAACCGTTCACTACGGTGATAAGCTGCCTATGCTTTTGGAAGCCACCCCCGGTCTTACGGGTAACTGGCAGGTCAACGGAAGAAGCAACTGCTCCTATGAAAGCGGGCAAAGACAGGGGCTTGAGCTCTATTATGTTGCCAACAGGTGCATGTCTCTTGATTTGAAAATTTTATTAAAAACAGTAAAGGTCGTCTTTTCAATGGAAGGTGCAAGGTAATGAAGGCATTTTTGCTTGCCGCAGGATACGGCACCCGTCTGCGACCTTTAACCGATACTATCCCAAAATGTCTCGTTCCTGTCTGCGGAAAGCCTCTTTTGGCGCACTGGTTTGAGCTTTTGGAGTATCACGGTGTAACAGATGTTTATGTGAACACACACTATCTCGCCGAAAAGGTCCGTGATTTTATAAGCTTGCACAACAGCAAGAATTGCGGAATTACGGCGCATGAAATGTACGAAGAAAAGCTTTTGGGCAGCGGCGGAACCGTAAAATCCGGCAGGAATTATGTAGGTGACGACGATTTTCTCATATGCTATGCGGATAATCTTACCAACATGGATCTTTCTGCTCTGATTAAAAAGCACAAGGAATCAAAGCCGGTTCTGACTATGGCTTTGTTCCGTACAAACAAGCCTGAAATGTGCGGCATTGCCACGCTTTCCGGCGAAATTATTGCGGATTTTACGGAAAAACCGAAAAATCCTGCGTCAAATCTTGCAAATGCCGGAATATATGTTGCCTCAAAGGAGCTTTTCGATTACCTGCCCGATAAAGAGGATATAGATTTCGGATATGATGTTCTCCCCGCTCTCTGCGGGAAAATGATAGGTGTGGAACAAGACTCATACCTAATAGATATAGGTACACCGGATAATTATAAATCCGCACAGGAGGACTGGAAAAAATATGATAATTACAAGAACTCCCCTGAGAGTAAGCTTTGCAGGCGGCGGAACTGATATTTGCGACTGTTACAAAACAAACGGCGGAGCCGTTGTAAGCGCCGCCGTTAACAAATATATTTACATTACCGTCAATAAAAAATTTGATAATAACATAAGAGTAAGCTATTCAAAAATTGAAGTCGTACCTACCGTTGAAGAGCTTCGTCACGATATTGTGCGCGAATGTCTCAAGCTTGCAGGAATTACGGGAGGAATTGAAATTACTTCAATTTCCGATATTCCCTCAGGTACCGGTCTTGGCACCTCCAGTGCTTTTACCGTGGGAGTTCTTAACGCGCTGTTTTATTACACCGGTCAGAGCCTTACGCCGAAACAGCTTTCCGAGCTTGCCTGTAAGGTGGAAATAGATATACTGGGACATCCTATCGGCAAGCAGGACCAGTATGCGTCGGCTTACGGCGGACTGAATTATTTTGAATTTAATCCCGACGACACGGTTGAAAGGAGAAAAATATCTCTTTCCGATACAGATGTTAAAAAACTGGAAAACAGTCTTATGCTTTTCTATACGGGGATTAAAAGAAGTGCCGACGAGGTTCTTATTGAGCAAAAGCATAATACCCCGGCAAAGCTTGACTCTCTGCGTTGCATGAAATCACTTGCAGATGAAATGTATACGGAGCTTTCCGAAAAGGGGCTGACACCTTTTTTCGGAAAAGCAATAAGCCTTGGCTGGGAGAAAAAAAGAGAGCTTGCAAGCTCAATTACAAGCTCTGAGATAGACGAAAAATATGTGGCCGGAATGAACGCCGGAGCCGCCGGAGGAAAGCTCCTTGGTGCAGGCGGCGGCGGTTTTCTGCTGTTTTACTGCGACGGGCAGTATCAGGAGCAGGTCAGACGTGCCGTTAATTTGCCTCAGACTCCTTTCAGAATAGAAACTCTCGGCTCAACCGTTGTTTTTGCTGATAATGACCACCGTATTTCTTGACAGAGACGGGGTAATTAACCGCAACGCAAAACCGCATGAGTATATATCTTCTCCCGAAAAATTCATTATGCTGCCGGGTGCGGCAGAAGGGGTTGCCCTGCTGAACAAGGCGGGCTTTCAGGTTTTCCTTGCTACAAATCAGCGCGGTATTGCCAGAGGGATTATTAGCGTTTCTGACCTTGACCGTATTCATTCTTATATGAAATCTCTTTTGGCAAAGGAAGGCGCACATTTAGACGGTATTTATTACTGCCCCCACAACGAAAACCAATGCGACTGCCGAAAGCCCGGAACGGGTATGCTAGAAAAAGCCGCCCGGGACTTCAAAGTAGACAGAAATCACTGCTGGATGGTGGGAGATAAGAAAAGCGATGTGCTGTGCGGCAAAAGCTTCGGCGCAAAAACGGTTCTCATAGGTAATGAAAATGAATTCGGCGCAGATTATCTTTGCCGAAATCTGAAATCCGCCGCCGAATTAATATGCAAACTTGAAGAAAAGGAACTTTAATTAGATGAAAGTGCTGATAACCGGCGGCGCCGGATATATCGGAAGTCATACAAACAGGCTTTTCAGAGAAAAAGGCGTTGAAACCGTCATTCTTGACGATTTGTCCGACGGGCACAGAGAATCTGTTATAGATTCAAAGCTGGTTGTGGGCAGCTTCGGAGACTCAGAGCTTCTTGACAGGCTTATGACAGAGGAAAAATTCGACGGAGTTATCCATTTTGCCGCCTTTGCAAGCGTACCCGATTCGGTGGTGCGCCCTTCAAGATACTATCATAATAACGTTACCAATATGATTTGCCTGCTTGACGCATGTGTCAGGCATAATATTAAGTATTTCGTATTTTCTTCCTCGGCTTCCACCTTCGGAGACCCTGTGACGATTCCCATGGACGAAAGCCACCCTCAAAAGCCCATTAATGCTTACGGTATGACGAAGCTTATCGGCGAGAAAATGCTTGCTGATTACGAGCGGGCATACGGGCTGAGATACTGCGCTTTCAGATATTTCTGTGCCGCAGGAGATTCGGAGGATTCGCTTATAGGAGAGGCTCATAATCCCGAAACGCACCTTATTCCCTCTATGGTAAAGGCCGCGCTTAACGGCAAGCCATTAAAGGTTTTCGGTACGGACTACCCTACCCGTGACGGTAGCTGTATAAGAGATTTTATTCACGTTTTAGACCTTGCGGAGGCTCATTATCTGGGTCTTAAATATATAATGGAAAATGACACGTCCGACTGCTTTAATCTGGGAAGCAACACGGGCTTTACTGTGCTTGAAATGATAAAAGCACTTGAAGAGGTTTCCGGTCTAAAGGTTCCCTTTGAACCGGACGGCAGACGTGACGGAGACCCTGCGTCCCTTGTAGCCTCCAACGAAAAAGCGGCAAGGCTCCTGAACTGGACGCCTAAGCACAGCGACATTCACAAAATACTGACAGATGCGTTAAATTGGGAAAATAACAGGAGATATTGATTTATGGATTATACACACGAAATTAAAGAATATCTCAAACGTGATATTGAAGCCGTTATGTCCGTTGATACGGAGCAGATAAACGACGCAATTTGTGCGATTACTTCGGCAGGCGACCGGGGCGCTACCGTATGGGTTATGGGAAACGGCGGAAGCGCCGCAACGGCTTCCCATTTCGTTTGCGATTTTTCAAACGGTGTGTACTATTCTCCCAACGGCAACCGATATAATTTCAGATGCCTTTCCGACAATACCCCGATTTTTACGGCAATTGCCAACGATCACTCCTACGATGACGTGTTTTTGCGGCAGATAAAGGATTTGCTTCGTCCCGACGATTTGGTTATTGCGATTTCCGGAAGCGGAAATTCAGAAAATATTATTAAAGCCGCAGAATACGCAAAATCCGTGGGAACGCCTGTTATCGGAGTGACAGGCTATGACGGCGGAAGGCTGAAAGAGCTTTCGGACTATAAAATGCATGTTCCCGTAAACGACATGCAGATTGCCGAAGACATACATATGATATTTGACCACATGATAATGAAAATTCTCTGCAACACGGATAAAAGATAAAGGGAGCGCCGCAGGTGTGAAAACACCGGCGGCGTCCCTTTTTTATATTCTCATAGATTCTACCTTTTCCCTGTCAACGGCAACGGTTGCCGACCAGTTAGTATGGTAGATTACAAACCCCGGCTTTGATTCCGGAGGTTTTTTTACGTGCCTTACATATGTGTAGTCTATTTCGGCACTTGGAGCCTCTGCCGCCTTTGAATATACTGCGGCTATCATTGCCGCCTCGGTAAAGTCCTCAGCCGGAGGCTCTGGAAGTCCGGCACATTCCATTATAACGTGTGAGCCGGGCACTTTCTTTGCATGGAACCACCAGTCGTTTTTATCTGCATGACGGAAGGTCAGCCAGTCGTTTGCCGTATTGTTTTTTCCGCAAAGTACCGTATAACCGCCGCTTGTCTTAAAGGTAAGATATGACGGCGATTGTTGCTTTTTCTCGGTGTATTGCTTAAATTTTGAAGCAAAACCGCTGTGATAAAGCTCGCTTCTGATTTCGCTCAGTTCCTTTTCGGTTGCGGCATGAGTTAATGACTCGCCCACCGA